>JBAXMA010000294.1:0-4795 GCA_037134535.1 bacterium | reverse complement strand
GTTCCAGTTTCTCCGGTTGTTTCGACAGGTCCGAGCCTCGCGTACTTGCTGAGAAGATATAAGTCAACCATGGCAAGAAATCCGTAAAGGAGAGTAAAGCCTGCAAGCGAGACAACTACCTGACTGACTGAAATGGATTTGGAAACCGCGTCCGAGGTCTTGAGCAGGCCGTAAACTATCCATGGTTGTCTGCCAACTTCGGCAACGATCCAGCCTAATTGGCAGGCTATGTACGGGAGCGGAAGTGTGTACAGCATGATTTTCAGAAACAGAGGAACTGATTCCAGTCTGTCCAGTTTCGCCAGCAACCAGCCGACGCTCGCAAGCAGCATGAAAAGCATACCAAGTGCGGCCATAAGTTTGAAACTGATGAATGTTGGAAGAACAGGCGGGCGCAATTCCTTCGGGTAATCTTTCAACCCCCGTATTTCGGCGTTTCCGTCACGGAACGCCATAAGGCTCATCATCCTGGGAATTCCCAGTATTTCGATGGTGTTTCTTTCGTTCGCAACATCTGGCAGGACCAGGAGATGATACGGGACCGCCTTCTGTGTCTCCCATTGTGCCTCCATGGCAGCAAACTTGGCAGGCTGAGACTTTGCGACATCTACCGCATGACGGTCACCTGTCAGGAAGACCAGGAGGCATGCAGCCAGTCCGAATGTCGACGCAAGTTTGAAGGACGTCTTGAAGAACCTGAGATTGCTTTTCCTGAGTATATGCCAGGCTGAAATACCCATGACGAAAAAGGCGGCAACAACGTAGCCGGAGAAGATAGTATGAAAGAATTTTGTCCAGGCAGAACTGCTGGTTACCATCGCCATGAAATCCACCATTTCGGCACGGCCGTTCCTGATGACATAGCCCACAGGCTTCTGCATCCAGCCGTTGGCGAGAAGAATCCAGAGGGCCGACAGGTTCGCGGCAATAGCTACGATCCATATTGTTGCCGCATGCATCCTTGGCGATAGCTTCTTCCAGCCAAATATCCAGAGCCCTATGAAGGTTGACTCAAGAAAGAAAGCTACTGTTGCTTCGATGGCCAGCGGTGCGCCGAAGATGTCTCCGACGTACTTGGAATACTCCGCCCAGTTCATACCGAACTGAAATTCCAGAGTTATGCCGGTCACCAGCCCAAGTGCGAAATTGATAAGGAACAGTTTGCCCCAGAACTGCGTCATCTTCAGGTACATCTTGTCCGCCGTCCGGACGTACATGGTCTCCATCACGGCAACCAGAATCGCCAGGCCGAGCGTGAGCGGCACGAATATGAAGTGAAATCCGGCAGTCACTGCGAACTGAAGACGGCTCAACATTAATACATCCATTGAACAATGCCCTCCATTATCAAATCTTCACTACGATGCAATCGAATAGGACGAATATAGTCCTATTCAACCAGCGTGTCAAACATAAGTTGATGACAACATAAGTTGATGATTTTGAGTCATGCATTTGAAATGCCGCGTGTTCTTCATGTTCCATGCGCTGATTGCACAGTGTGCTCAAGAGCATCCTCAAGGGACAGGCACATTGTCAGAAATACTTTCATTTTCCTCACAATAAGTTGCCCCCATATCCTGAAGAGGAAGTGGGTCGTCCTGCCGAGTCTAAGGTTGCTCGGGGGATACCTTCGGGCGATGGGATTATCGAGCCGGAGTAGGTGTCGTGGGCGTTTGACGTACGACGCCGGTTGGGTTGATCAGGTTTCCAACAGGGATGTCCCACTAGCACACGCATTGGGCAACAAATCGTCGGACAAACGAACGGCGAATCGTGTTATTGAAGGTATCGCCGATGTGCTACGGTTTGGGACGTTCATTCTCGTTGGCAGGGATCACGCCATTTCAATCATGCAACGTGCCTTGCGGGTTGCTTAACCATTTGTGGATCGCCAGATCCTGCATAACTGACTGCGTTCTTTTGGCGACTTTGTTGGACTCACCACTTTCCTTCTGTCCACTTTCCTTCTTGATATTCGTCAATGGTTGCGGCACTATCCCGCCTCGTCACATTCATGCGGGTGTTGCATAGTGGTAATGCTCCAGCCTTCCAAGCTGGCATCACGGGTTCAATTCCCGTCACCCGCTCCAAATTCCCCAACGTGTTGCCCTGTTTCTGAAGGGGTTCCCCTAATGTTTCCCTACTTTACGACGCCTTCTTGAACTCAGCAAACACATCAGCTTCACCGATTAACGACTGAGTTTGTAAAGCGAAAGTCATCTTCGTTCTTGCAAGTAGCCCAGAGGAATGACGACAACACGTAATCCTGAGCGAAACTCCGTGGGCTATAACGGGACGTTGCGCAGGGTAGAAGGGGAATCTCTGTCGGCAAGGTAAGATGAGGCCGCTTGTTGTACTTATCAGGGACCGTACGCTTCAAGGCGTGCTTGCACTTCAAACTCCATTCTGACACCTTAACGCCATGTTGAAGAATCGCCTCTGGAGGAAGAAGGCTCCTTCATGCCCGTACCGCCAGAGGAACGATTCATTTTGTCAACTGCAGGAGGGATGGCATTGAGACTGATACCACGGCAGATATTGCGGGGGGCCCTGGCGATGATAATCATTCAATCCAGTCTGGCTGGCGCAATTCCGCGACCCACACCAGAACAAGCCGCCTGGCAGGACCTGGAGATGGGGCTCTTCTTTCACTTCGACATCCCGGTCTTCACGGAAGGCGGTGAAGGCGACTGGCCGCGTCAGGGGAATCTCGACCCGAGCATCTACAACCCGGCCAAGCTGAACACCGACCAGTGGATGGAAGTTGCCAAGGCGATGGGCGCGAACTACACCGTGTTCGTCGCCAAGCATTGCACGGGGTTTCTCTCGTGGCAGAGCGATCTCTATCCGTATGGCGTGAAACAGTCGAAGTGGCGTGATGGCAAAGGTGACGTCGTGCGCGACTATGTCAATTCCTGCCGCAAATCCGGGATCAAACCCGGCCTGTATTGCAGCGTCTCGGCCAACGCCCGCATGAACGTTAACAATCCCGGCCTCGTGAACTTCGGCAAGGGCGGCGACGATAAGAAGCAGGCCGAGTACGTCCGCATTTGCGAGCAGATGGTGACCGAGTTGTGGGGTAACTACGGCCCGCTGACGTACGTCTGGTTCGACGGCGGCGCGCTGCCGCCCGACAAAGGCGGGCCGGATCTGGTTCCGATTCTCAAACGATTGCAGCCGCACGCCGTGGCATTTCACGGCCCGCCGGACACGCCCGCCGGCAATACGCGATGGCCCGGCAACGAGAACGGTATGACTACCTACCCCAATTGGTCCACGGTGCGCAAGCCCGGCGCCGAAGGCGCCGGCGATCCCACCGGTACGATCTGGCAGCCGCCCGAGTGCGACGCGCCGCTGCGCAAGCACGACTGGTTCTGGCATCCGAACGCCGAGCACAAGATTCGCAGTGTCGAGGAGTTGGTGGAGATGTACTACCAATCGGTCGGCCGCAACGGCAACCTGATCCTCAACGGCAACATCGACCGTGACGGTCTCGTCCCGGCCGCCGACTTGAAACGCTTTCAGGAATTCGGCGACGAGATCCGCCGCCGTTTCAGCAAGAGCCTCGCCGAGACTAGCGGCAAGGGCGACATCGTGGAGTTGTCGGTGAAGAAGCCGACGGTCATCGACAACCTCATCATTATGGAGCAGATCACAGAGGGCGAACGCATCCGGGAATACGTCGTCGAGGGGATGATCGACGGTGAGTGGAAGGCGATCTGCAAAGGTCAGTCGGTCGGCCACAAACGGATCTCACGCTTCAATCCAGTAACGGTTACCAAGGTTCGATTGCGCTGCGTGAGATCCATTGCAGAGCCGCTGATTCGCAAGCTCGCAGTGTATCACGTTGCACCGTCCACGACGCCGCTGGCGGACGCAAAATGACCGTTTGACGAAGGAGCGACAGACGCGGAGGCCCATTGCGTGACGTGAACGACCAAATATAGATATGAAGACTAAAACGGCTCTCTTTTCGATTCTGATCGCGTCATGTGTTTGCTGTTGTGCGGCGAATAGTTCCCCGCCAGGTACCAACTCACTCGCGCTCGCACAGGGCGATCACTGGTGCGCCATCGGCGACAGCATCACGCACGGAGGTGATTGGACCCGCTTCATCTGTCTGTATTATGCCACCCGCTTTCCTGAAGACCGCTTTGAGTTCTTCAACTGCGGCATCGGCGGTGACACCGCCCCGGGTGCGGTCAGCCGCTTTGATTGGGACATCGCCCCCAGAAAACCCACCTTCGCCACGATTATGTTCGGCGTCAACGACTCCTGGTGGGAATACAATAAACACTTCCAACCGAACGATTATATCGAGGCTATCAAATCCCTGGTGGAGCAGCTCCGGAAGCTGAATTGCCGTGTGCTGTTGATCACGCCCCCGCCCTATGACGCAACGGTGCAAAGCGCAGCACCGGTTGATGCGAGCCGCCAATTTCTGCCGCGCTATGTCAGGCAACTGCGCGAATTGGCAAGGAGGGAAGACATTCCGCTGTTGGATTTCTATGGTCCGATGAGCGACATGAATGTGAAGATGCAGGCAAAAGAACCGGCGTTTTCTTTGCTGTCGAAGGACCGGGTCCATCCTGTGGAGGCTGGACATTTTGTCATGGCCTATCTTCTTCTGAAACAGCAACAGGTGCCCGCGCTGGTTTCGGAAACCGTGCTCAACGCCGTCCGGAAGAAAGTACTGCGGATTCAGAATGCGGAGATTAAAGACCTGGATCTGTCGCCGGACCATGCGTCATTTGCCCTGTTGGAGAAGGCGCTGCCATACCCTGTTCAGGAC
>JBAXMA010000293.1:0-4803 GCA_037134535.1 bacterium | reverse complement strand
CAGCCAGTCTTAGCGCGTCCACCCCGACTGGCAACATAGTCATTCCGCTCCACCCAGCCGGTGAAGCTGCCGGCGGCTCGGCGTTGAGCATAGACAAGATCCGTGATCATGTGCGCGCGCTTGCCTCATCATCATCGAGAGTCAGCGGTTACAGCGGAGCCGTCAATGCCGCCCGGTTAGTCGCAACTGAGCTCACAAGTATGGGCATCACAAATATCGACGTGGACAAGTTCGAGGTCGTTGTCCCGATCGTCCGATCAGCCAGTCTTAGCGCGTCCACCCCGACTGGCAACATAGTCATTCCGCTCCACCCGCTCTGGCCCAATCTAGCGCGCACCTCAGCAACAGGCCCGGACGGGATCACCGCTCCCATCATAGACGGCGGCCGCGGCACAGAGGCCGATATCGCACGAAAGATGCTGAGAGGCTCGATAGTTGTAATGGACTGGAACTCCAATATGGAATGGCTCACAGTACCCGAGTTCGGCGGCAAGGCGGTGATATTCAGGGCCGGCCCCAAATCCGGCGGCGTCCTGGCCAGAAACAAATTTCTCACAGTACCGGCAGACATCCCCAGGTACTACGTCGAGGAAAAAGACGTGCCTCTGCTTAACTCGTTGCCTGGCAATGACACTCAGCAGGTCACAGTAAAATGCGATATGGCCTGGGAAAAAGTGACGACCGAAAATATCCTGGCACGAATATGCGGAGGTGACACACAACAATCCAGCAGCAATCCTGACAAGTCACCAATTGTCTTTCAGACATACTATGACAGCATAAGTGTTGTCCCGGATCTCTCGCCCGGCGCTGAGCAGGCGTGCAATCCTGCTGTCATGCTGGAACTTGCCAGGTTCATTCTCGGCCTGCCTGAGAAACCTGACCGTCCCGTCTATGTACTCTTTAGCGGCGGGCACGGGCAGGCACTGGCCGGAATAACCCATTTTGTGCGCCGCCTGAAGGAAGGTGTTGATTCGGGCTGGAAGACGGAAGAGCCAGGGTCGCTTCTTACGCGTATGGGCAAACCAGCTCTCTTCGTGGAACTTGATCTGGCAAGCCACTCTGACAGGTTCGGAGTCTTCGCTTACGGAAAATTCAGGTCATACCGCGACTCTCAACTTCATTCACGATTTACCGCAATGGGCCTGAAACTGGCAGATTTTGCAAAGAAACAATGCCCTCTGCTGGATCCAGTGACCGATCTACCATGCTTTGTTGACGCCATCAACGCACCTCAGGGCCGCGGATGGTCCACCTATTTCCCCTATCCACCGGCTTTTGAGAGCGAACTTGCGAACATGGCTGGAATCCCCGGCATCACACTCGCCACGATCAACGATGACCGGAATCTGGTGGACACGCCTGACGACCGTGTCGGAAACATCAACTTCGACCTCTTGAACCGCCAACTTGTTTCGGAACCGGGACGGCGTATCGGCATCCCTACATTTGCTCTGGCCCTGTCATTCTGGAAGGGCCCGTTTGTTCTACAGGATGTGCGGACAACGCTCGCCCGTATACGCGGTCGGATACTTTGGCTTGATCAGAAGAAGGACTACACGCCCAGCCAGCCTCTTGCAAAAACACTGGTTTTCATCAAGATACCACGCGGCGATAAGTACCTGCTTGGAACACGGGGCATGCCGGTCGCAATGTCTGACGCGAGCGGCAGCTTCGAATTTGACGGTATGATCGATGTCACGGCTGGCCAGGAATTCATGGGCTGCACGCTGGAAGCCTACGGACTGGCATCGCAGGACTTTGTCGATGCCAATCCTGCCGGAATGGATGAGTTCCGCAAAGTCAGCACCAGAAACGGATCGACAGGCAATGCTCTAAAGATGGACGGATCGATCATCTATGCCGTTGATATGGCCAACCGGTTATGCAAGCCGTTCGACATCCTGCCCGGCGACCAGGATCTGAACCTTGTTGTATTTCCGTCGAAGACAATTACTCTCTACGGCCTGACCGATCCGCGCGGATACCTGCCGCTCACCGACCTCCAGGTACTGGAAGTGGCAACTCAAAGCCCGCCGTTCCAGTACGGACAGAGCCGGACCGATCACTCGTGGGGAGTCTCCGAGGCAAACTGCATAACATTCTGGGCAGACCCGGCCATCCGCGTCCGTCTTACGCTCGGACTTGGATTCCAGGAGAAGCGGCTTGTCCTCCTCAACAACACTGCAGAAAACCCGATCGGTAACGGTTTCGTTCTAGGTGAACTGGATAGCATTCCTTCTATGGTCCTGCAGGGCGCCCGCGACATGTGGAATCTCGACGAATCGAGACTCCTCAAGATCGAGTCACACGGCGTGAACGCTCCCATGGTCCGCAATATTCACACCACTACTGGTGCATACCTGAAGAAAGCCGAGATCTCTCTGGCCAGCATGGACTACAGACAATATCGCGATATGAGTGAGCGGCTCTGGTCGCTCGAAAGCAAGGCATACCTGGAGCTGCGCGATATGTCCGGCAACATGATCAAAGGCGTCATGTTCTACCTTGCCCTTCTCCTGCCGTTCTCATATGTGCTTGAGCGCCTCCTCTTTGCATCAGTCACCGTCCGGCAACGCATTACCTGGATGCTCATGATCTTCATCGGCAGTTTCGCTGTCCTTGCTGTAGTTCACCCCGCGTTCCGTTTTACAATGACTCCCGCAATAGTCCTTCTTGCCTTTGTAATTCTGGCCCTGGCCGTCACAGTAATGTCACTGCTCACAGGCAAATTCGACACATTACTCAAAGAGCAGAAGCACGCATCGGGCGGAATACATGAAGACGCGCAGAACACCGGCAATGTTCTTGCCCGCGCACTGGATCTCGGGGTGGCAAACATACGCAGGCGTCCGCAACGCGGCTTTCTTACAGCCATGACGATTGTACTCGTAACCTTCACGCTTCTCTCATTTACATCACTTGTCCCCGAGAGCGGCATCTCAACACTGAGGCATCCCACCGGCAATCCTGTATACGCAGGTCTGCTTTCCAGACAGAGAAACTGGACTCCATTGCCGAACCTTGCATGCGAATCACTCAAGCGCACATTCCAGACCGATACATGTGACTCTGCTACAAATGTGAACAGTATCGCGATCAGGGCGTGGTTCTATTCAGATGACGTTGGAAAACTTTCTCAGATTGATATTGTAAGACCACGGTCAGCACAACCATTGGTTGCAGGGGGCAAGAATAACTTCACAGCCGTAGCACTGCTCTGTATGGAAGCATCAGAGCCCGCCGTTACCGGTGTAGATAAGTCACTCACAGCCGGACGATGGTTTAAAGACGAAAGCGACAACGGTATCATTTTACCATCGCACATCGCCAATTATCTGGGATTGGGCACAAACGACATCGGCAGCGTTATAAATGTCTATGGTCATGAGCTACCGCTGATCGGCATCATCAACGAGAAGACGTTTGATGCTGTCAGAGACATTGATGGCGAACAGCTAACCCCTGTCAACTTTGTTGTAAAGACTCAGGTGGGCGGCAGCGATGTAAGCGCGAAGGAACAATCGGACACACTCCAGGAGTACAAGCACTACTCACTGGACCAGGTAGCTATTGTCCCGCTGAAGCTGGGTCGCCATCTTGGCGCCGGCATTCGCAGTGTAGCGATAAGGACTGGCCCGGCTGTAAACCCCGCAGACGCTGCGCGCGACTATGCTGCGCGCGCCAACCAGGCAGTCCTGGCATCCGACGGCAAGACGGTGACACTGTACTCATCAGTCGACACCATGAGCTTTGCCGCTGCAGGTCAAATCGGAGTACCTGTATTGCTGGGCTTCATCATGGTCCTTGGTACCATGATGGGCTCGGTATATGAGCGGAGGCGCGAAATTTTCGTTTACAACTCCGTCGGACTCTCTCCAACCAATGTTGCATCACTCTTCCTGGCCGAATCCGCTGTTTACGCCATACTCGGCGCCGGACTGGGTTACCTCCTCGGTCAGCTGGTCTCAAAACTTCTTCTGGTGACAGGCGCACTATCGGGTCTGGGCCTGAACTATTCCGCCGGAACAACTGTACTCACGACGGTCTTCACAATGTTGATTGTACTGCTGTCCACTATTTATCCGGCCCGGCAGGCCTTCATAGCGGCCATGCCAGCCACTGTAAGCAACACAGATACAGGCTCTGCCAATCTTATTTCTGCCGACACCGCAGCCTTCTATATGCCGTTCGTGGCCATGCCGGATAATATCTTTGCCATGCAGGCCTACATGCACGAGTATCTCGATGGATTGCAGGGCGTAACAATAGGCCGGCTTGCGGTTGACAATCTTAAGTGCGGTGTGGAAACGGTCGCCGGGAAGCCCGTGCCGATTCTGCGGTTCAGGGCATGGCTTGCTCCATTCGACATCGGCGTATGCCACGATGCCGAACTACGGATTACATATCGCGAGGATCGCCACATCTATCAGTATCATTTGAGTATCGTGCGCTTCAGCGGCGACCAGCAGAACTGGCGCCGCCTCGTGCCGGGATTTGCAACCGCTATACGCAAGCAGCTCCTCATGTGGCGTGTTCTGCCAGCCTACTCGCTTGATCGATACACGAAGATGGGTCAGAAGTTGTTCGCATGTCAGAGCGGATGAAGAGTTAACTACGAAACACGCAAAATGCGCGAAGTGGATTAAGATTCACAGCCACTGAAACAGAGGACATGTAGTGAGCAAGAAAGCCAAAGACGAACTTGAAGCCCTTTCGAAGGAATTCGTAGTCGGCGGGTCTGATCCAGGAATGGACCGCGGCCCCTTCGTCGACGGCTTCTCCATGAAGACCGTGCTGGGG
>JBAXMA010000292.1:0-4804 GCA_037134535.1 bacterium | reverse complement strand
GGCCACAGTGAACTTGATTGTCGTTACATCATCCAATAGCGGTTTAAGGAAGTTGATGTCGATGAACTGTGATGCCCTTGTCTCGTCAATCTTGTGCAGTTGAACCATCAAGTCACGATCTAACGGCCTCTGAAAATCCTCTACAAGCACGTGCTTTGGAATCCTGGGCTCATTCAACAGCGCGAGAATCTCAGGCCATCCGATGGTAAGGCCAACCAGAAGAGCGAGACAGATTCCGGCTACTGCCAGTATCCGTGCCCGCGACATATGGCAGAAAGTCTGCGACTGGCTGGTTCCGGATTGTTTCGGAACGGCTTGCTGAGATTTCGAAGGCTCTGTCATATTATCACCATCTCCCCGTCTACAGGATTGGCATCCGATGATTCATTTTCGGGCTGATGCCCGTGTATCTCCGATACTAACAGAGACGTTCTTGATTGAGGATTCTTTCAGAAACGCATGAAGAAGACCATGATAAAGCACCGCAACAGGAGGTGCGGCCGTACCGGACCGACGTCCCAGCAAGAAAACGGCACCCGCTTTTGCAAACCCCTGTGCCTTCCCGCCAATTACATCCTCCCTATTAGCGTCCATCCTTTCATGATTGCCGAAGAATGTCGGATCCAGTAGGGTGCACCCTAATGAACTCAGAGTCGAACATAAGCAGTGCCGATGCCCGACAGGCGGACTTTGACCTCCTGGATAGGTGCTTGTCAGGCGACAGGACTGCCCGGGAAGACCTGGCCGTGCGTATCAGCAAGATGATCTACTGGCTGGCATGGGAAAAGGCGCCTAAGATTGGCCTACGCCTCACACGAGAAGACGCTGACGATCTCAATCAGGAAATCCTCCAAGACCTATTCGCCAACAAGTGCAGCCAGCTTCGTGGCTTTGGCCGGCGGTCCTCACTGCAATCATGGATCAAGGTCATCGTGACAAACGCGTTAATAGATATCAAACGGTCCGCCCATCAGCGCCATGTGGAGAACTCCGTGTCGTTACAGGCACCGGCTTCAAATGATCCTGATGCGCGGGCATGGGAGGACGTGATTGCCGACCTCATCTCTAATCCCTCCGAACAGCTTCTCTACAAAAGCCTTGTGGAAAGCATCAGATCTGCCGCTGAGGAAGTGCTCAGCGTGCGTGACAAGGCTATCGTGGCCATGTGGGCCAGCAAACAGTATTCCACAGACGAAATGGCGGTCTTTTTTGGGCTTTCCGGCGGAGGTGTGGGCACCATTATCCACAGATCTCTCTTGAAGATTGCCAGGTACATGCAAGAAAAGGAGGAGCAGTCCGTCTAGTGGGTGATGAACCACCATGGTCTTTCTCTTGAAATCCATCGGCCGGCAAAGACGGGCCAGCTCACACAATCAAAGCAAACAACAGAGAAGAGAACCACGGATTACACTGATGGCACTGATATGGAATGGGTTATGCACAAGCACATTGGCCTCCCCATCCGTGCGATCAGTGGTTCTCTGTCTTCTTGGTTGCAGCCCTTGGGGCTGCGCCAAGGTATCCGTGGTCAGAGTCTTATTGTTTGTCGCAGTTCGGCATAGGAAGGGTGATGAACATGAACCAGGAAAACCTCAAGTATCTCTTGAAGCAGTTGGTGCATGAGCCATCGGGCAAGCGGAAGAAACTTGCCGAGGCGCTGGAAAAGTATTGCGGCAGCGCGGATAGTTTGGACAGTATCCGCAAGGAAGATGCTTTTGCTCATTTGTTTGCCGTTTGGGTTCGCAAGGGGTCGGATGAGCCACCTAGCAGCTATCGGCAAGCTGAGGATATTGCCGCATATCTGGACAAGAAAGGCTACAAGCAGAAGCCAGCAACTTCTTCTGTAAAACCCAGTATTACCACTTCTGCATACAAACCTTCCAAGACTTCGCCTGATTCCTATCCAATCCCTGACGACGAGACCATCAGGAGCAGGGCGCGCAAGATTCTGAAACAGCTTGACGGGAAAGGTTGATTACCGCGACAGGTTGGAGTTCACGGTGAAGCTGATCAAGGTTATGAGGTCGGCATGACGCAGGGTGTTGCACGTCAATTAGCCCCGTAAAGGTGAAGGTGGTCGCCCGACGCTAAATACAAATGTGTAATCCACATTTGACATCCTGCCGTGGTAAATGGTATCTGTCTATCATTGACTGGGCAGAGCGTCGCATAAATCGTTTCTCAAAGAAGATGCCAATTTGAGGGTATTTGCTGCAATTTTGCGCACCGGACGGGGTTCTCTTGCATAGCATCGGTTAATTGGCATAGGATTTGCTGATACATTTTGCACACTTTTGGGCCCAGCGCCGTGAAGTAGATCAGATTGCGGGTGGCGATTTCTGTTATGATCGCTTGAAATAGTAGAGTTGCGGGACTAGTTGCCAAGAACAAGGATAAGGAGGCCAGATGAGTATTCGAAGGATGATGCGGCTGGGGATTTCTGCGTGCATAGTTTGGGCAGTCTCTTTTAGTGTTGGTTGTGGCCAGCGGACTGAGCCATCTGCGCCAACGCCGGTTGCAAAGAAGGAACAGGCGATTCCAAAGCAGTCGGCCACAAAGGTTCGCCTCTCGACATCAAAGAATGCTTGGTGTTCACTCACGCTTCTCGCGGATGCCAAGGGCTACTTCCAGGAAGAGGGTGTGGCAGTGGAGTTGAGTTATACCGATGGCGGCCGTTACTGCCTGGATGCTCTTCTGTCCAGTTCGGCTGACCTTGGCAACATAGTTGAGCTCAACCTCGCCTTCCTTGGCTTCAGCGGCAACAAGACCGTTGTGGTTGTTGGAAATACTGTCAAATCGACAGCGATGGGCATCGTGGCTCGCAAGAGCAGCGGCATAACGAAACTGTCGGACCTTGCGGGCAAAAAGGTGGCCTTCACGCCGGCGACCCAGGGCGATTTGTTTGTCCGCCGTTTGTTCAAGAAGAACAATATGGATCTCGGGGCCATTGATGTGCAGAAGCTGCAGCCCAAGGCGATTGCCCCGGCTCTTGCTTCCGGCTCGATTGATGCCGCTTCTACATGGGAACCCTTTTTGTATGCATGTATCAGGACACTTGGCGACAACGCTATCATCTTCCGGGACCCTGATGCGCACATCGGTTACATGCATTTGGCCGGCCGGATTGATTGGGTGAAGAAGAACCCAGACGCGGTCAAGGCTGTTCTCAGGGCGTTTCGAAAGGCTGAATTGTTTGCAGCAGCACAGCCTGAAGAAGCTCAAAGCATGGTTGCCAAGCTCATCAACGCTGATGTCAAAGAAGTTACGGACACATGGCAATACCATCAATTGCACCTGACCTGCGACGCTGGTGAACTTGGCAATGCAATCAAGGTGTGCGGTGAATTGATCCAGGCTGGCGATCCCGAGTATGCCAGCAAGCCACTTCCGGATTACGGGGTCTACGTCGATTCGACGTTGTTTGACTCAGCTAATCTTTCGAAGTAGGCAGACTTTCACAAGGTTCATGTTTGACGACACGGATGCCCGTGGACGTGCAAAAGCGGGTACCGGGTCAGTGGTCTGGAAGAAGGTAGAGCGAAGTGAAAGTCTCACGTTTATGGCCGGTGGTGAGGGTTCTGGTTCTGCCGATCATGCTGATCGTCATCTGGCAGGCTTTCCACTCTTTTGGTGTTGTGGATCGCTCACTCGTCCCGACTCCGAAAGAGACTTTTCTTAGAGCCGCGCACTTCTTCACTTCGGGCAACATATTGCGAGATCTTTGGGAGACAGCCGCACGCATGGCAGCCGGGCTGGGGCTCGCTATTCTCGTTGGGGTGCCGCTGGGTATGTTTATTGGCGCATTCAAGCCGGTCTACGAGGTCACACTGCCGGCAATTGACTTCGTGCGCAGCACCCCCGTGACCATTCTCTACCCTGTGATTGTACTCATTCTCGGAGTCACGCACCTGGCTAAGATTGCCATGGTATTCATTGCGTGTATCTTCGTCATCGCCCTGAACACAGCCTATGGAGTCATGAGGGCATCGGAGACTCGCAAGCAAATGGCTCGTGTTTACGGCGCATCGCGATCGCAATTGTTCCGATGGGTTCTCTTCTTCGATTCATTACCTCAAACCATGGTTGGATTGCGGATCTCGCTATCCTTCGCCTTGGTCGTGGAGGTGTTGTGCGAGTTGTTCATGGGCAGCAAGTATGGACTGGGGCAGAGGGTCAGCGAAGCATATACTACGTACGCAATTGCTGATTTGTACGCACTGATTTTGATCGTAGGGACATTCGGATTCGTCCTGAATCGTGCCTTTGTCGTAATAGAGAAGAAGGTGGTGCCATGGAGCGAAATGGAACAAAGGTAATCATTCGCGACCTCTGTAAGTCGTTCGGTGCAAATGGGGCCTCTAAAGCGGTCTTGGCGGGGCTTACACTGGAGTTGCGGAATGGTGAATTCACGACAATAGTTGGCCCTAACGGCTGCGGCAAGACGACCCTGTTGAATCTCATTGCGGGTTTGATTGTGCCAGAATCAGGCGTCTGTAAGGTGGAAACGACTGACGGTCGACAACCGCAAGTCGGCTACGTCTGGCAGAACTATCGGGCATCGTTACTGCCCTGGCTAAGCATTCTCGAGAATGTTGCATTCCCTTTGCGACTTCGAGGACAAGGGCGGGCCGAGCGTGAGCAAACAGCACTGCAACTGCTGGAACGATTCATGCCCGGGATTGATCCCCGGCAGCCATCCTACGGGATGAGCGGAGGCCAGCAGCAGTTGGTCTGCCTTCTGCGCAGCGCCACAATTCAACCTGACGTCCTTCTGCTTGACGAGCCCTTTTCCGCGCTTGATCAG
>JBAXMA010000291.1:0-4820 GCA_037134535.1 bacterium | reverse complement strand
GGAGAGGTCGCCTCGCTCCTAGCGGCCTAACTGCACCAAATCGCAGATGCGCCCCGTCTGCAGAGACACATAATTCTTGACTGGCAAAAGCAGTCATGATTACCTGTCTAGTATGAAAAGGATGGCAGCAACTGCGTGACTGATCGTCCGCCGGTAAGAGGTTTTCGCAGCTGTCGTAAAGAGATCTGCGGCTGACTAGACAGGCAAAGTGTTCAATACTGCCATGGAGTAGCAGATGACAGCGATTCTGATAGTTGATGATGAGAAACATATTCTCAATGTCCTCACAAAAATACTCTCCATGCGGAACTACGAAGTCGCGGTATCAGACAGCGGCTCTAATGCCCTTAAAGTGCTTCAAAGTAAGCCATTTGCCCTGATGATTGCAGATGTGGCCATGCGACCCATGGATGGGCTGGAGCTTCTCAAGCAGACAAAGGCGTTATATCCCAAAATGCCGGTGATACTCATGACAGCATACGGAACGGTTTCCACTGCCGTAGCGGCCATGACTCTTGGCGCGTTCGATTATGTTTCGAAGCCGCTCAAGATCGATGAGTTGATCGATGTCATGGAGCACGCACTCAGCGCTGTTCACACCGGTGTCGTCGCCAAACCAACGGACGCGGCAACTCGTCGCGTTGACCATCGTGGCAGAATGCTGAGAAAGTTCCTGCAGGATCGACTTCCTGAAAACACCTCACAAGCACGGCCTTGCACGGTTCCTGACAATCAGTCCATGGTTCGGCACGCGCAAAACCAGTACCGATCACAGACATGAAAGCAGGCGACACGATCGCGGCTTGCACCGGTATTGGATGAGCAGCATCAGATGCAGCACTCGCAGTCTATCCCTTCCCGCGAATAAAAGTGCAGCGTTTTCTACATCTTTACGGTAGGCCCCACGCGCATTCATCCGCCCAATTCGACACACCGCTTTCTATAGTGCAGGTAGTTCACATAGGGAACTTCCTCCGGCACACCATGATCACATGTCGGAATATAGCCGCCCCGCTCCCGCATAACAGGAAGAACACGCTCAACCTCCCTGTCGATGGCCTGCAGTGAGCTGGCTAGAATACGCTTATCAATGCCACCGAACATGGCAAGCTCAGGGTATTGCCGGCCGATCGGAACGACATCACATCCGGAAGCCACTTCAAAGGGTGACATGACATCCATCCCTATTTCTTGATAGACCGGGATGACCGGCATGGCGCAACCGTCGGTATCGATTTGAATATAGAGGTGCCGCGTCTTGTCGATCTGCCGTGCCCTGATGTTGGCAATAAGCTGACGGTAGTACGGGAAGAGGAACTCCCTCATCATATCGGGAGAAATGAGCGGCCCCCCGTTATAACAGATATCCTCGGCCAGAAACAACTCATCGAGCGTGACGTACTGCTGGTGGCGGGCAATCACAGCATCTGCCAGATTAAACCAGGTCTTCATACAATCATGAATCAATTCAGGCTCATCGTAAAACTTGTAGAGCACATCCCCCGGCCCGACAAGACTCCTCAGGTACATGTATCCGCCAACCAGACTCTGGGTGATTATCCATCCCTGGGCTGCTAATTCACGCGCGTCCTTCATGCGCCGGTCCAGATCCTCGTAGCGCTGCGGCGTAGCCGGATCCATCCGCCATTTGACATTCTTCTCCCACGTCCGCATGTCTTTAACCGGGTGATCAAGATACTCAGGCATAAATCCGCTCCGGCGCCCTTTAAAGCAGAGAACTGCCCGGCCAGCCCAGTCCTGCACAACCTCAAGATCGCCACGGTCCTCAAGAATCTTCTCCTCGAAACCCGGGGAGAATCCGGCCTCGCACCAGCCAAGCTGCCCCAGATGATGAACGGCCCAGGGATCATAGGAGAATAGTTCAGCATGCGGTACATCCTGCGGCATCCCCTGCTCTTTCCAGCGGTCCAGACAGTAGAATCCGAACTCACGTCTGTACAACGGGGCTCCAGGGACCCTCGCGTACGCATCACGCAGCTTCTTCACTGCTGCAGTCATCTTCTCCTGCGGCACCATGGCTCGGACGCCATCGGCCACAACCTGTTCATTCTCCATGTGATCTCCTCGTCCTATCGTGAGCAGTTACCCACCGGGTGTATCGTCCAGAGTCAGAAACTCACGCCTGTTCATATCTTGCCCGCATGGGAGTAAACCCAGTAATAGTACTCGTTGGTCAGCCCTTCGTCGCCTGGCGTTACAGCGAGTGCGCCCTTTGTAACCATCTTTACGTCGAGAGTCTTCCTGCCTTTTGTCAGGGCCGCCGGAATCTCGAACTCGGTGTCCCGGAACTTTGACGGCATTGTCCCCGCCTGCCAGGTCGGCACGTCCTGCTTCTGCTGCACAAAGTGTTCCTCAACCCAGATCTTGTACTTGCGGTGATCATAGTTGAGTACGAAGTTTCCGCCCTGCTCAAACCACGTCCCAGCCAGTTTGCCGTCCACGTAGACTTCCATTTCCTGGTGGTAGGACATCTGGTTGATCCGCCTGCGAAGCCGCACTCCGTCATTATCAGGGTTGATTTTAACGGTGAATGAGGACCCTTTGTCGGTCCACCGCCCGTCGTCGGTAAATAGCTCGTTGAAGTTGCCCTCGTATGCCGCCGTGTCCGTCTGCAACCGCATCCTGCCTTCAGTGCCGTCCACCCGATAGTTGTGCGCCAGCTCGGATTCATGTTTCCCGATATCAATGCTGTCTGTCAGCTCCAAAAACTTCTTAGGAGTGTGGTAGTAGTAAACTGCGCTGAGGAAAGTACCGTCCCTGTCGTGAGTGAACCGTTGTGCGTGATCCTGAGTCAGCTTGATCGAATTCAGAAAAGGAACATAGTCAATGATGTGGAACCTGTAGCCGGTTTGCTCGGCAAGACCGCCGCTGAACGCAGTACTGAATCCGGGGTGTATGCCATAGCTGTGATTGAAGTAGTCCTCTCCGCCTGTTGTCTCGATTGCAGGCGTTCTGGATCCATCGATGAAGATGCTGAAGTTGCCCTCTATATCGCCTGTGAGTTTTGAAACACATCCCACCAGAACTCCTGCACCTTCAACATCCAGATTGGCAAAGTCCGGTTCTCCGGTTTTAACACTCACACTGTCGTTGAACTGCACCTTGAACACACCCGTCATCTCCCTGGAATACGGATTGTGATCCGACCAGCCAATTTCACAGACCGCCCGAACCGGCTTGTCATGCTTGTTAACCAGTTCAATCTTCATAGACTTCCAGAACGGCATCGGGAAAAAGGAATACAACTTCGTGCCGTCGTAGCCGGCCGGCAGCCCCTTCGCGTTCTTCATATCTGCGCCCCGGTATCCGCCGAAAAACATGGACACAGGCAGGTCCGCCGTGACGGCTCCATCCGTGGTCATCCGGATGTGAACCGCATCCATGACACCGGTAACATCGGATGGCAGCGCTATCCGGATGCTTCGTATTACACCGGACTTACCGGCCTCAAAGACAACACCTGATTCCGAAACTCCGAGGTTCATGGTATGAGACCGTGCCTGATTTCCTGCATCCGTGCCAGGGAACGTTCCGACAGGCGCATTCATTCTGACCTGCAGTGCCTCCACATCTTCACGGGCTATGGATTCCGAGAAGCGTCGCTCTCTGTAGATATGCAGAGTGTACTGGTACCAGTCCGGGCGCCTGTTGATGGCGGCTTTGAAGACCGAATCGAACGGCAGACACGGGAAAGTCCACCACATGCCGTCCTGGCTTCGCCACAGTTGATGGGGATACTGACCCGACTTGAAGTAGTCGGTAAAAGGCAGGCCGTAGTCTGCCTGCCTGTCGTCTTTCAGAAAAAGATTCAAGGTTCCACCCGCCTTGCCAAGCCAGGCAAACCAGGCATGGACCAGCATCCCGGAATACCCCTTCACAAATGCCTGCTCGTATCCGTTTGTGTCCTGCAGTGTGTAGTTGGTCCAGTCCATAACGGTGCAATTCAGAGCACTCTTTGAAGTGTGCGACCAGATCTTCACCCCTGTGCGAATGGAGGGCAGACTCTCCCATGCAACAGCAGGGCTCTTCACTACCGATTTTTCATCAATCGCCCCTGTTGCGACTGCGCCGAAGGCCAATCCGCTACCGATCACCATACCTGCAGCCGGCCCGGAAGCAATATGCACTAACTTCCTCATATGATTGATCTCCCCATTATGGAAGCAACTTTGCGTCCACCTGCTCGTCCTGAATAGTGGGCGCCCCTTCAAGATATCCGAGCGACGTAAGAAACTTGTCCGCATGGAAGACCGTTGAATGGTAGCAAGCGCTTCCTTTGTCGTTGTTGTTGAAGAATCCATGAGGCCGGCCTTCGTAGATCCAGATATCGCATCGCGAACCTGCTTCAAGCATCCGCTTCTTGTACTCCTTTGCCGTCGACACCGGTATAAGATCATCCTTTGAGCCAAGGAAGACAATTGTCGGCGGCACGCCCTTCGCAATGTTGTGCATAGGCGAGAATTCCTTCCAGCGGTCCTTGACCCTGTCATGCCCGTAACCGCCGGGCCCGTTATCAAACACAGGATTAAAGAGCACCAGTGCGTTCGGTTTCGAACTGATCTTCTGGTCTTCAGCCGGATCGTCAAACGATTTCAATGTGGCAGTTGCCGCGGCAACATGGCCACCAGCTGAGCCGCCGCCGGCAGCTATGCGGTCCGGGTCAACACCCAGCTCTTTCGAGTGCTGGCGTATCCACCTGACCGCGGACTTCCCGTCGGTCGCACACTCGTAAGGTGATGTCCCGTTCCTCGACTTGACCCGGTATTCCGCAGAGATGGCCACCATGCCCCGTGATGCAA
>JBAXMA010000290.1:0-4839 GCA_037134535.1 bacterium | reverse complement strand
AGGCGTCCCGCCGAGCCGCGGAATGAGCTTGATTGCCTTTCTTGACGCAGCCCTGCCCTGATCGCAGATGCGCCCAACGCCTGGGACGCTATTTGTCCCACCCCACATGGTAACCTCCCGCTTTTAACTAATTGGAGATGGTCGTGAACGCAGCCCTAAACTACGGCTTTGATGCGGACAGCGGAGTCCTGTCGCTGAGGACGGGGAGTCACCTGACCAGGGTCCGGTGGACACCGAAGCCCCTTGCAGAAGAGCAATCTCCAAAGGGGCATTGGCTGGAATGCTGGCCCGAACAGACTCTGGTCATACCGGCTGGTTCAAATTCAGTGCGCCTGCGCATCGGCCAACTGCCGTGCGCAAATACGCACGTGCTGGCTGAATTCCGCCGACTGATTCCGGAACCTGTTGCGACATTTGTCCAGCCGTTTCAATACCGGCAATGGCCACTGCTTACGTTGCTGAATGATGTACCGGACGTCCTGGCGTGGGGAATTGAGAACCCTATCCTGGCGTACTGCGTTGCCAATAACGCCGAATTCCGCGGCATCTCTGAACAAGCCGCCGCTTTTGAGGCCCGTCGTCACTGTATGCAGAAGCAAAAGACCATCCTCAAGTGGCTGAAATTCCCGGCTACACCCTCAATGGT
Source organism: bacterium (assembly GCA_037134535.1). GTDB lineage: Bacteria > Verrucomicrobiota > Kiritimatiellia > SPBP01 > SPBP01 > JBAXKQ01. The sequence goes on along the minus strand of JBAXMA010000290.1, from coordinate 4,193 downwards.
CAAACTCTTGAAGAAGATCGTTCCCGAAGCAGTTGAGCCGTGGATACTGAGATCGCTCCGGGCGGCCATCCTGGCAGATGCCAGGGTAATAGAGATGCTTTCATACCATTCACACATCAATTTCGGGATGATAGCCCTGTTCACGCACAAGAACATGCGCTCACTGGTAACCCGGGAACTCCTCTCAGAGGTCGAAGTTAGAATTGAGGATCGCATGAATTCTCCCACTGCAGACCTGCTGGGATCCGCACTGAACAAGATGGCCCAGCTTCCGAATCATCCGGCGCCCCACCCGTTCCTCTCTCTCAGGGCAATACAGGAATTCCATGACGCCATTAATTCCGCGTTTCAGGCTCATACCCGAAACCATGACGCACAGAATAGGAAACGACTGACACTACCCGAACCTCCGGTGCCGGGCACCGACAGTATTCTGCCCATTACGTCGGAAGCAATCCTCAAGGCGGAAGGTCGGCAAATGAAGAATTGCATAGCCACTTACGCAGCACGTATCAAGAAGGGCGAAGCTTACGCTTATAGGATACTTGAACCGGAGCGAGCAACTCTATTGGTCGTAAGAGATCCCCTCGGCATATGGCGGATAGCGGATTTCCGGCGACAGCACAATAATTACACAAGCAAGACCGCCACTTTACTGGTAAGTGACTGGCTGGCTAAGAATCAGAAAAGGGTGCCATAAAAAGCAAAAAGGCGGTATCTCCTTCCGGAGTACCGCCCGTACCAACATCGTGCGCTATGCCTTCAGCGTCCCACGTTCTATAGTCTTTCCTCCCGAACAAATTTGTTCTCCGGAATACACGCCACTGCCAGAGCTCGCAGTCCCTTCACATCATTACCGGCGACCATCTCCTCAACCAGCGAGAGGTTCAAAGGCGCGGAAACACCAACTCCCTGCTTCTTAAACAGGAGTATCTTCGGAAATGGCGTCTGCAGAACTTCTTCGTCTTCGGCCATGACCTCTTCGTACTCCTTCTCGCCAGGGCGTAGTCCAGTTATGACTATCTTGATATCCTGCCCCGGAGTCAGGCCCGACAGAGTAATCAGCCGTTTTGCAAGATCCATAATCCTGATCGGCTCACCCATATCCAGAACCATTATGTCACCGTTCCGTCCGATGATTCCAGCCATGAGAACCAGGTCTACGGCCTCGGCGGCTGTCATGAAGAAACGGCGGACTTCGTCGCTTGTCACCGTGACCGGCCCACCCTGCGCGATCTGCTGCTTGAACAAAGGCACCACGCTCCCGCTACTCTCCAGCACGTTGCCGAACCTGACGGAAACGAACGTCGTCCCTGAGGGAGGCATTTCAGAAATGATGCGTTCGGCGAGCCGCTTTGTCGCACCCATTACACTGGATGGCCGCACGGCCTTGTCCGACGATATCATGACAAACCTATCGACATTTCTCGCAATCGCGACCTGAGCGAGCCGGTATGTTCCGAGCACGTTCGTCCTGAAACAGGTGCTGACGTTATGCTCCATCAGCGGCACGTGTTTGTAGGCAGCCGCGTGATAGATGATATCTATCCCATCAGCAAGGTCTATTGCCTGCTCCACTTCCTCCCGGTACCTGATGTCCCCGGCATATGAGACGATCTTCATGCTCGGATACAGCCGGCGCAACTCCATGTCGATCTTGTACAGCGCCAATTCCGAAGTCTCAAACAACACCATCTTCGAAGGCTCATAGGCCGCGATCTGCCTGCACAGTTCCGACCCGATACTCCCTCCTGCCCCGGTAATCATGACCTTCTTGTTCTTGACGAACCGGCGCACTTCAGTCCTGTCAAGATGGACAGGATTCCGCTGGATCAGGTCTTCTATATTTACATCGTGAATAGTGGATACAGTCAACTGCCCGGATGTCAGGGCGCTCATTGATGGAACCTTCCTGAACTTGCAGGTTACACCTGCAGTCACACAAGCGGCAACGATATCGTTCAAGTGTGCTGGCCGGTTAAACGGGGGCAGGAGCAGCAGGCACTGGGCACCGGTTTGTTTGATCACTTCAGCAACTCTTCCCAACGGCGAATGAATCTTCACGCCATGAATTGTCATTCCATCTTTATCTGCCTCATCTGTTACAATCCCGACCACGGAACCCATACCATCGGCCCGCGCCGACCTTACAATGATGTCGGCATTGGCGACATGTCCGGCCACAACCATGCGTTCGTTTAAGGGCACTGAACCCGGGTCACTATTCCCGCACATCCTCATGCGGGCATACCGCACCGTGAACGTTCCGCCAGCCATCCAAAAGCCCATCAGAAGGAACTCGAGGACAACGACTGACCGCGGGAAACCTTGGAGCACCGGAAGATGTAGAGTGTAAATGACCAGAGCAAAGAGCAGGTTCGATGTAAGAAGGGCCAGTCCCATGCGGACCAGATCGTCCACGCTGAAATAGCGCCACATGCCAGTATAAAGCCGGAAGAATGAAAACATCACGACGTAAATGATCAAGAGGACTGGCAACGCCAACCACATCTGCATCCAACATTGATCAGTGACGACTCCGTCGAACCGGATCAGAAATGCCAGGATAAACGTGATTATGGCTCCGGCGAAGTGCCAGACAGCCACCAACACCATCCGAAAATGCCGACTATGCTTGAGAATGGAGCTGAAGAAACAAATCAGTACGTCCATAAATCCCTCTTCATTCTTTTCTTACCAACCTGGAGCATAAAAATACACCCGCTATCACCCCAATGCCATCCATAAGCATATCCATCCATTCGAATGAGCGACTTGCACCAGGATCAATCAAATGGGTTTAACGGGAGGACGCTCCGCAAGTTTCTTTATCGTATCGCAGATGTACTTCAACTCATCTTCCTTCAGCCCGGGATAAACAGGCAAAGTCACCGCGCCCTGCCAGTGCCTCTCGGCATTGGGATAGTCATCCGGTTTCAGTCCGTATTGGTCACGATAATAGGTCATGCGATGCAAAGGCTTGTAATGCACCGATGTGCCGATCCCGGCATCATTGAGCAGATTAATGAACCGGTTCCGCTCGATCGGACTCTTTTCGTTCAGCACGACACAGAACAGATGCCAGGCATGATCCTCATGAGGACCGTGGCAAACCGGTAAATCCAGGCACGGAATGCCGGCAAGGCCCTTGTAGTAGAACTCTGCACAGCGCTGTCTTTCCCGGCGGAATTCATCAGCTCGCTCCAGTTGAGCCAATCCGATTGCTGCCGCAATGTCGGGAAGGTTATATTTGAAGCCTGGTGCAATGACATCGTACTCCCATTTCGTGTTTTTGGCCGTGAACCGATCCCATATGTCGCGATTGATTCCGTGAAGCCGCATAACTTTAGCCCGTTTGTAGATGTCCTCATTGTCCGTCACCAGCATTCCACCCTCACCGGTTGTGATCGTCTTATTGGCGTAGAAGCTGAAGCATGTCGCATCACCAAATGATCCTATCATCCGCCCATGGCGCCGTGTTGGAAAAGCATGCGCGGCATCTTCAATGAGTTTGAGCCCATGCTTGCGGCAGAGCTGCAGAAGACCGGTAGACTTCCCCTTCTTGGCCGCTTTATGCTCTTTTCCCCGTTCGATGTTCGAAGTTTCCGCCGGAGGCGGATCCGCCTTTAGCGGAGAATGTTGAATGTTCGGTGTTCGCTCTTTGCTATTCTCCGTTTCCATCTCCGCAGCCTGCCCGCCGAAGTGCACCAGCATCAACGCTTTCGCGCCGGGATGCTTCTTGATTGCCGCCTCCAGGATCGCGGGCGTTACAAGACACGTACCGTATTCAACATCAAGAAACACCGGGTCCGCACCGAGATACCGGATAACCTCCGCTGACGCAGTAAAGGTCATGGTTGGAACAAAGACCTTGTCGCCAGGTCCGATCCCTGCAGCCTCACAGGCCAGGTGCAGGGCGGCGGTGGCGGAGTTAACGGCGCACGCATACTTGCCGCCTACACGTTCGCCGAACCGTTTCTCAAACTCCTGGCACTTGCCGGCAGTCGTAAGCCAGCCGGATTTGAGCACTTCGGCGACATAGGCAAGCTCATTGCCTGAGCAGTCAACTTTGGAGAATGGAATGTTCATATCATGGTCAGGAGTCAGGAAACAGTTCTCTTGCTGCCCCCGCCCGCCCCCGGGCGCATCTGCGATTTGGTGCATCTCAGGTAGTGCATTTTGGCTTTCTTGTT
>JBAXMA010000289.1:0-4856 GCA_037134535.1 bacterium | reverse complement strand
ACCGGAGGCGGGCAGCGACATTGCCACCGCGCCGGTTGTACAGCGCGGTCGCCCGGACTGCCGAGAAAGATCACTGCCGATGCACCCATCGAGAACGGCTGCTTCCAGTTCTCGCTGGCCGACATTTCCATGATGGCTATCTTGCCGTGCAGACTGCGGGCAGGCAGGTCGTCCAGTCTTGCACTGCCCACATATGTGAGTTCGCCGCTGATACCTTCTGAGGGTGTTGTCTTGAGCCGGACAAGGTCCGGCCAGATCGGGAAGATCGGATGTTCGCCGGCCATGGGGCCGTTACTGATTTTGATTACGGCGCGCGAGACAACTGGAGCGACTACTGGAAACTCCTGTGTCCAGACCTGGACGTTCGTGATGCCCTGCACATGAGCCAGCATATCGCGCTGGGCTTTGCGATGGCCCTCAGTGCCGGGCACGCGGGAGGAATACGCTGACAGGGCTTCTGTATCGCGTTTTACATCATCAAACAGACTGGCGTTGGCATTGAGTGACGCGGCGAGCAGCAGCAGGGATATCGTCCGCAGTGCGCGAAACGCTGGGCCGGCTGTTATCTTGACGGCAGAAACTGGCATACCGACGCAATCTCCTCATCCAATTAGTACGGCTCTTGTTCAAGAATATTTGATTGTCATTACGGCTTTTATTTCCACAAGTCGAGCCCTTTGTTCGGCGAAGTTTTTTACGATTTCAGGTGAAATGCAGATGAAGCCGCATGGTCTTTTCTTTTGCCTCCTTGACATTCATCTGGCGCTTCGACCACAATTCCGGAGAAGAGCCGCCGGGCTGTTGCAGAGACATTCTATAAAGATTGTGTGCTCACATGAAGAAAAGGGATATACGATGCTGAAGAGATATTGTTTTGCTGTGATTACGATTACCATGATCATGCATCAATCCAGGGGAGAAGACATGAACGCAGGTTTTGTACTGAAGTCAGACTCGTTCCAGCATTACATCGAGGAATTCAATAAGACCGATCAGGAACTCTATGCCCAGGTTTATCCAAACAGCAGGGCTTGGGAATTTCTGAGCACAAACATTCCGTTCTTTGAATGTCCGGACAAGATGATGGAGAAGGTCTATTACTTCAGGTGGTGGACATACCGCAAACACATCAAGCAGACGCCGGATGGGTATGTAATCAGTGAATTTCTGCCGCCTGTTGGCTGGGCGGGGAAGCACAATACCATTAGTTGCGCGGCCGGGCATCACTTATATGAAGGTCGATGGCTGCATGACCCAGCATATCTCGAAAACTACTCGATCTTCTGGTTTCGTAAGGGCGGTGACCCTCGGAACTATAGCTTCTGGGCCGCAGATGCTATGTGGGCGCGGTATCTGGTCAATGGCAATGCTGCTTTAGTCAAGGATCTGCTCCCTGATCTTGTCCGGAACTGGGAGGCATGGGAGAAGGACCACCGCGATGCCGGTGGTCTGTTCTGGCAGACCGATGGCAGTGACGGTGGCGAGATGTCGATTGGTGGGGGCGGCTATCGCGCCACGATCAACAGTTACCAGTATGGCGACGCCGTAGCGATCGCCCGAATTGCCCAGCTAGCAGGGCAAACGAACCTTGTCGGGATATTCAGGGAGAGGGCTCTAAAGATCAAACAATTGGTTGAGACCAGACTGTGGGATACCGACGCTAACTTCTTCAAGATTCTCCCGCGCGGTGACGGTAAGAAGCTCGTCGATGTGCGCGAGCAGTATGGCCTGACGCCATGGTACTTCAATCTGCCATCTCCTGATAAGTCCGTAGCCTGGAAGCAATTGATGGATACCAATGGCTTTTATGCGCCATTTGGCCCCACAACGGCGGAGCGGCGTCATCCCAGGTTTGCAGTGGCTTACGAAGGGCACGAGTGCCAGTGGAATGGCCCCAGTTGGCCTTACGCCACTGCGGTCACGTTGACCTCAATGGCAAACCTGCTCAATAACTACACACAGAACGCAGTCAGCCGGAAAGACTATCTGGACATTCTTGAGATCTATACGAAGTCGCACTTCCTTAAACGGGATGATGGGATGGTACTTCCGTGGATCGACGAAAACCTCAATCCGCTCACCGGTGACTGGATTGCCCGCACTTTGCTCCGGCAGCGCAAGCAGAAACCGGATGAGCGCGGCAAGGACTATAACCACTCGACCTACTGTGACCTTGTAATTTCGGGTCTGGTCGGCCTCCGGCCGAGGTCTGACAATGTGGTGGAAGTTAATCCGTTGCTACCGGAGCGGGCCTGGCCGTTTTTCTGCCTGGACAATGTCTTATACCATGGCGCCATTCTCACGATCATCTGGGATGAGTCAGGCACGAAGTACGGGAAGGGGAAGGGGCTGCGAGTCTTTGCCGATGGCAAGGAGATTGCGATGTCTAAAACATTGTCAAAGGTTACCGCGAAGATTGAAGTAAAGGCCAAAGGCGGGTAGCTGGAGATGTGCTTGCAATACGTGTTCACAACAGGGCATAGTGCGCCTTCCCGAGTTAAGTCCAATAGTCGATATTTGTAATGGGTCAGCTACGTGGTGGGCCTCCCGGCATCCTTGCGGCGCCGGGGGCGGAATTCAGGCTCTTGCCGCATCCGTCGGCTGAAGGACGGCAGGGAGCCCCACTTCCGCAACTGAGGCCGTACCGATATTTATGAAGTTTGTAGTAAGTGCCAGGGATATTTATTCAATAATCGGAGGAACGCCATGGCTGGTATTGTTCGAGTCGGAATCGTGGGATGTGGCCGGATAGCTGAAGCAGATCATGTTCAGGCATACATTGGCGTGAAGGATTGCAAGGTCACTGCTCTGTGCGATATTCGTAAAGATCGCACAGACGGCATGAAGGCTAAGAATCCTGATTTTAAGGACGCGGCCTGTTTTTCAAAAGCTGCAGATCTTTTTAAATCAGGTCTGGTTGATGCTGTGTCGATCTGCACACCCAACGACTGCCATTTTCCTCAGACCGTGGCGGCCTGCAAGGCCGGTTTGCACGTTCTTTGCGAGAAGCCAATGGCAGGAACCCTTGAGCAGGCCACGAAGATGATTCAGGCAGCCAGCAAGGCGAAGGTAGTGCTGCAGATCAATCAGAGCTTGCGCTACAATGCGCAGTACATGGCGCTGGTGAATCTTGTCAGGAGCGGTGCGATAGGTGAACCTTTTCATGTGAGATGTATCCGTGCCTGCAATGGTACGCCAAATGTGACTTGGAGCCCGGGCGCTGACTGGTTCGTGCAGAAGAAGCACGAGGGCGGCATGCTCGTCGATATCGGCATCCATATGGCCGATGTGATGCGTATGATCATGGGTGATGCCGACAAGGTGGCTGGATTTCTGGATATCAGGCTCAAGACAATTGATGTTCCCGACAATGTTAATGCTCTCTACCGGTTCAAAAACGGCGGTACAGGAGTTCTTGAGCTGTCATGGACATTGCCCGGCGGAGCCGGTTTCCTGGAGGTGTATGGCACGAAGGGAAGAATTCGACTTGGATTCTCCGATAAGGGAGTCGAGTTGTGGAAGGATGGCGAGAAGGCTGAAACTGCGACCACTTATCCTGAAGCCAAACCGTTAAAGAACAGTCAGGCAACGTTCGTTGATGCCGTCAGAGGTAAGGGCCGCACATTGACTCCCGGCGAATATGGACGACGGGCACTGGCTCTCTGCCTTGCGATCAAGGAGTCCAGCGCGCGCGGAACCTTTGCCAAGGTTAAGCACTTCAAGGGTTACGACAAGCTGTGATTGGCCGCGACTACTCGGGCCACCGCAGGGTCGTTGCCCTTCCAGAGGGAAAGATATGAGGATTCTGTACCTGGATCTTGATACCTTGCGGCCGGACCATCTTGGCTGCTATGGCTATGCGAGAAACACATCGCCGAACATCGACCGCATCTGCCGCGAAGGTGTCCGTTTTGACAATCAGTACTGCTCTGATGCGCCATGCCTTCCGTCGCGTGCTGCGCTCATGACTGGGCGGTTTGGTATTCACACCGGCGTTGTCGGGCATGGCGGCACTTGCGCTGACATGCGTGTCGAAGGTGCTAATCGCGGCTTTAGATCCGGTCTGGGGTCTTCTTCTCTTCCGGCTGTTCTCAAGGAGAGTGGACTGTTTACCTCGTTTATCGGCGGTTTTCCTGAGCGGCACTCAGCATGGTGGTTTCATGCCGGCTTTAGAGAGATACTCGATACCGGCATGCATGGTGGAGAGTCTGCCCACGACGTGACACCGTCAGTGATTGACTGGATCGGGCGAAATGCCCGCAAGGACAACTGGTATCTCCACGTCAACTATTGGGATCCGCACACACCATACCGTGTGCCTGCAGAGTTCGGCAATCCATTTGAACATGATCCACTGCCGGGCTGGTTCACGGAAGATCTGGTCGCGCGGCATCGTCGCCTGCCGGGTCCTCACGGAGCGCAGGATATTAATATGTGGGATGGTAATGCCAATCCGCACTTGCCCCGTCAACCCGCAGAGGTGAGGGACATGGGTGACGTGCGCCGGATGATTGACGGCTATGATTGCGGGATTTCCTACATGGATGGGCACATCGGCCGCCTTCTTGCGGCGCTTGAGGCCGCTGGCGTGATGAATGATACGGCAGTCATCATCAGCTCAGATCACGGCGAAAATCTCGGTGAGCTGGGACTTTATGCCGAGCATGCAACAGCAGATCACGTCACCTGCCGGATTCCGATGATTGTGCGTTGGCCCGGCGGGGTTCGCGGGAAGGTTGATGACGGACTGCATTATAACCTTGATCTCGCACCAACGCTTGCGGAGTTGTGCGGCAGGCCTGCTTGCGAGGGATGGGATGGCAGAAGTTTTGCACCGGCAATCCTGCAAGGGACTG
>JBAXMA010000288.1:0-4859 GCA_037134535.1 bacterium | reverse complement strand
CACTGGGATTCACCAAGAGAGTATCCACGGGCATGGGCATGGCTCTGGACATCACCGAGTCGTTCAGGCGGCTGGTTCCGGATGATCCCGTTCGCTATGACTTCGCCCTCACACGGTTTGGGATCAGGTCTGACATGGAAATGAAAGACTTGTTTGGCAAGTTCTGAACCTGGAGCCCGTCTGCTTGAACCAACTGAAAGAGTCCACGGATTTCGCAGATTTCACAGATTGAAATCTGGGAGATTTATTGCACTGAATACTGGTGACCATGCCTACTTAGACGACCGGTCAATCAGCCGGAGATATTTGTCGAACTTGGCGTGCCAATCGTATTCTGCAGCCCACTTTTCCGAGCTTTCGCTGAGCGACTTATGCATATCGGGATTATCCAGCAACCCGGCGATACAATCTGTCAATCCGTCCAGTGATGTCACGACTCCGATGTGGTTGTGTTCGGTCTCGCGAGTGCCAATCGGGCCGCACTTGTCCAGCACGATGGTGGGGAGACCGCACGCGGCATAGGCGAACACCTTGCCTGGCAGCTGATACCATGAGTAACGTTCCGGTGTCATTTCGTAAAGACACAGGGCAATTCCGAGTTCCGTCATGATTCGCTCAAAAGTCTGGGACTCAGCGATCAATCCGTGCCAGGTCACGCACTCTGTCACGTTAAGTGATTTGGCCGTTGTTTTGACTGATTGCATGTAAGCTGGATTGGCTGCCACGCCTATGACATGAAGATGGATGTCCGGGAAGCGTGGTTTCACAGTCTTGAGGGCGATGAGAGCTGCTTCAAGATGTGCGGCCGGGCTAACGCTTCCAAGATAGACCAGACTTGTGCGTTTGCGCTCTTCAAACGGCCGTCTCTGTATCCGTCGGTAATTATTACCGTGGAAGGTTTCAAAGCACTTCTCCTTCGGGGCATAGGGTTTTAGTGTTGTCGCATTTGGATACGAATGCCATACAGCAGAAGCCCATCGGTATGCGAGCCTGTCAGCCAGTCTGAAGATGACATTGAGCAGGGGATTAGAGAACCTTTTCGGGCTGAAATCGATGCTGACGTAGACGATTCTGGCCTTCTTGCGCGGCAGAGCGATATGAGCGACTACGCAATCCACGTTGGATGCCGCGACGAAAAGGTCAATCATCCGGCGCCGGGCCCAGACTGTTTTGAATGTGGCCCAGGATGCTTTCAGGTAAAGGGACATGGCCCCCTTTGCCGGTTTGCCGAGTGCCTTTGTCTCGACAAGCTTGCCGTTCTCGTAACGATCAAGGCGGGAGGTCGCGCCAGCTCCCGGGGCCAGCGGATGTTCCAGGTACCAGAAGCTTTCGCCCTTTTCAGCCAGGTATCCAGACAGTTCCTGAACCACACCGACCTTGCCATCGCTGTATGTGCAGATGAACTTCATGTGGTTTTGATTTCCATTTATGCAAGTCTGGAATGTGGCGGGTCGGAAATCAATTCATTTCTCCAAGGTGAGGATGGGGGCAGCACGACTGTGTCATGTACGGTCTAGCAGCAACTTGTGCTATGGGCTTTCGTCGAGTCTGACCCGGTAGAACCGCTTTGTGGCATCTACGGCGTTGGTGTCCGTGAAGCATTCCGTTCCGCCGCTGCTGAGGAGGTTGCTCGCTAGTCCGGTCAGTGTGCCAAGCAGATTGCTGCCTACGTCGATCACATATTTCTTGCCGCTCACGCCAGGCCATCTGATCTCGACTCCTGCTTGTCCGCGATCCTCCACCCGGCTCACCTCCAGTATGCTTCCGGTATCCAAGGCGTCCGTCCCGGCTCGATATTCCGCTCCATCCAGCATTCCGTCTCCGTCTGTATCCGGATTATTGATGTCGCTGTCTGTACCGTATGGGTTTTTTGCAGTGCGGGGATTGTAACCGTAGGATCCATCAAGCAACTGTTCGTCCCGGTCGCTTAAACCGTCGTTGTCACTGTCCAGGATGTCTGAGTATGTCACAGCCAATCCACCGTGCGTTATGTTGATTCCACTTGTCCAGCCGAGATTGCCGCCATACTGATCGCCGAGGCCTAGGTCAGACATAGTGATGTCGCTCACTGCGCCGATATCAGCATCAGTAGAGATGAAGAACTTCAGGATTGCGAAGTTACCACTGCCGCCTGGCAGGGCATTGGAACTGCTCATAGCGATATTCACATACCCATCGCCGACCAGGTAGTCCACATCGAACGACTGGCTGAGAGTCGTATTCTGAACCCCTGCAAAGGTCAGGAACTGCCCGTCAAAGTTGATCCGCATGCTCACACATGCCACATTGGCGGCGTTGTCGATGACGACCGGCACATCCACAATTGCGCCCGGCTCGACTTCGACAAAGCCTATGCTGAGTTCGTATCCAGCGGCACCAGGCAACTGATCGCTCTGTGTCTCAAGTCCGGCCTCCCCGAAGTCGGGGCTGGGGTTGTTTCCGTTGGGATTGATCGGCAGATTCTGGACGATACGTTTTATCAGCGTGGCATCGGACTTGGTAATGGCTCCGTCCCCGTCTATATCCCCGGCCATAAGTTCATACTCAGTTGGCTCTCTCTGACCCACCGCCAGTTTCATTGCCAGTGTGAAATCACCGTTGACGTTCACTACTCCGTCGCCATTGATGTCGCCCAGCATGTACGTGCCGGCAATAGTAAACGTGGCCGTGTCGCTGTGGTCTACAAAGAGAACAGTTCCCGACTGGTCCTTGAGCTCGGCCCAAACAAACGCATTGGTTGAGGTGGTGCCGAGGGCGAGACCATTTGTGGTCTGGAAGACGATGTCGAACAGTCGACCTTGCCCGGCAAGACCTGCACCGGCGTTATTCTTCACATAAATGATAGTATCCTGCCAGTCGGCTGAGGACAGGGTGTCCCCCAGTTCGAACAGATAGATCACATCACCTGCACCAATGTTCACTATCATGTCTTCGTCTACAAAGGGTCGCAGGCCATACAGGAGATCTTCAGTACTTGATATTCCGAGTATGGCGGCGAGGTCGTCGCTGTTTCTGAGGACCTTCACAAACCCGTTGGTGTCGTCGGAGCGGCGCTCGCGGCCGGATTCCATGTCCTTCAGTCGGACTATGCAGCCTGTTGTGTGGGCGAGGTAGCCAAGGTCAACAGAGTGTTCGCCACCGTCATTGATGGTCTTGCCATCATTGATCCAGCTCCAGTTGGTTCCGTCGGGGCTATACATAGCCTGAATCGGTATAGGCTTGTGATTTTTGCTTTCATAGGAGCAACCGAGAGTTCGAAGCGTGGCGTTTGTCTCGGTTTGCACACCAGTAGTGGCTATTTCAATGCGGCCCGTGGCTGTGGCACCATTGTCGGTCACATTGAGGTGCTCGGTCAGGACGGTCTTTTCCACTGTGGTGAGGTTGCTATTGATTTGTGTGACCGGAGTTAGAATCAGAGGGTCGTACGTTACTGCCAGCGCCATATCACGCCCAAGTACGCCGCTTGCATCGGATATGTTGATCCGCAACCGTACCGTTGAACTGGTGGTCCCACGGTAGTCTGGCATCCAAAGGCGGACCCCGTTTGCGGTAACACTCACGATTGTAGACTCCGGGCTTTCCATGTATCCGCTGGCGATGTCGGAGTAGAGCACTGCCGTTACGTAGTAGTAGCATGTCTCGCCCAGCCTGGCAGAGCGATCCACATACGAAAGTCCGACTATTGGCGATGTGGTGACTCTTTCGAATGCAAGACGTTCCAGGCTGAACTTGTATACATAATATCCGGCTATGCCGGATTCGGGGTTAACGTTCCAGCTCACAGTAATGCCATTTGCCAAACCACTGACTGTAACTCCCTGCGGCGCACTGAGCTGCTGCAGGTAGATGTCCATTCCGCCGCGGTTGCCGCTTAGCTGCTGCAGGGGATTGCCTGACCATCCACCCACCGGCTCTGACGGATCGAGCGCTCCGTCGTTATCAACGTCCCTGAATGCGCGAATCCAGTAATCTGCGCCGCCGGGGAGGTTGGTAAAAGTGTAGATCCATGGCGCATCAAGCTGGATGATCGCCACGAGGTTCGAGGAATATCCGTCGCTGCCGAAGGCTTCAACGAGTACTTTGCCCTGGGTGTTTCCACCACCGTACACTTGCCCAGTCACCACGTATGTGCTGGCTTCGAATTCCGCTGCGATGGTTCTTGGCCTATCCATGATCGCAGTCAGAGGATTTGCTGTTTCCTGTCCGGAGGGCACATCGCCGGTCCACCGCTTGAAATGGAATCCGGTGCCCGGATTTGCGCCTATAGAGACAACGTCTCCGCTCGAATACCATCCATCACCAGGAGAAACACTTCCCTGCCCTGATTTTGCAGTATACAGCAGGTACTCAACTCGCCATTGCCACGTCAGTGTGGAATTGGTCCCGAGTGTAAATACTACCTTGTTGGTGGCGCCTGATGCCGGCACACTTGCTGTGCCAGTCCAACCTGTGCAGATGTATCTTGTCGATGCCCCGGCGACGAGCGCCTGGACGCTGTTGGTCAGTGTTGTCCCCGGTGTACCAAGCGCAACAGTGTTGGTGCCATAACTGTATGGAATTGGGCTTCCGTATTCGCCTGGCTGTCCCCTAACGACAAGGAAAGCTGTATTCGTAGCGTTGTTCAGGCCCCAAAGTGCAGTTATCTCTACTTGGTCGAGAGCCCTGTTGTAGATCTTCACCTCGTCAACAAGACCGTTGAAGTACATGTCCGACCAGTTGATGAGGGGAATACGTGACATGTTGCCGATCACCATCTTGCTATCCGGCGCATCCCATATGAGTGTATTTGGGGTCATGCCATAGACGTTCGAAACCAGCGCTCCGTTCACGTAGTAGCTCGACTTTGTGCCATCGTAGGC
>JBAXMA010000287.1:0-4861 GCA_037134535.1 bacterium | reverse complement strand
CCTAATTCGGCACAAAACGGCACTTTGCTACGACAGAAGCGCGGCACATAACAATTGATTCAAGTGAAGCACTAATGGACTATTCTTTCCGGAGGTGGCAGCCGCCGTCCCTGGCGGCTGCGCCGCTGGCGCAGCAAAGAAGCGTCCGCTAGTCCGTCAGAACCCGACAGAGCGGGGCGGCTACAGTGAGCTTTGTGCTGTAGCCACGGCGCTCCGTCGCCGTGCCGGAAGTCGGAGAAATGAAACCGCAGATGGACGCAGATGTAGGAAATGAACAGTGTCTGGTATATGTCGTCTCTTAGTTAATCATCGTCGTAATCCTTGTCGTAATCCTTGTCGATTACAATGACGAGGACGAGATGTTGTCCCGTATGGGCAATCAATTACGATTACGACAAGGATTATCGCACCGAACGCCCCGACAGAGCGCATACGCGTCAACCTAAGATGTAATACCTTTATCTCAAGTGAGTTGTGATTGACTTCTGTCGGCCTTTGGAGTGCGGCGGCTTGACGCCGCTTTTCTTCGACGAGGCTAGACTCGTCGCCTTCAGTTGCGGCCCGTCAAGCCGGGCCGCACGAAAGCGCGGTCGAGCCCGCGCACTCCAACGCTTTGCCACCACGGTGCTTATCCGTACTCTTCGCGTTAGGTTGACGCGTATGCGACAGAGCGGGGCGGCTACAGTGAGCTCTGCGCTGTAGCCACGGAGCTCCGTCGCCGGGCCCGAAGGATGCCCCGTAAGAATTCTGTCTTGCGCCCCCCTCATTACGCAAGCACGCCTTTTTTGTTTGTTTTGCAGGTCTTATTCCGGTATTGAATTACCAGCTATAGGAGAACAACTAAACATGGCAATGCATCCGTATAGAACACATACATGTGGCGAGCTTCGGGTCTCAAACAAGGAGACTGTGGTCCGGTTGTCGGGTTGGATTTTTCGCAAGCGCGATCATGGCGGCATCATCTTTATTGATCTTCGTGACCACTATGGCGTGACTCAGGTTGTGATTCATCCCGACAGGCCGTTTTTTGCCGTGTGTGAAAGGCTGAGGCTGGAGAGCGTAATCACGGTAACCGGCAAGGTTGTTCCGCGTTCTCCGGAGACGGTCAACCCGGACCTGCCCACTGGTGAGATGGAAGTGGTTGTGGATGAGATCAATGTTGAAAGTCTGGCGGACACTCTGCCTTTGTATCTGGCCGGTGAAGAGGAAGGACCCGAGGAACTCCGGCTCACATATCGTTTTCTCGACCTCCGGAGGCCGCGACTGCATGCAAACATTATTCTCCGTGCTAAGGTCATTGCCGATCTCCGGCGCAGAATGCAGGATCACGGGTTTATGGAGTTCCAGACTCCAATTCTGACTAGCAGCTCCCCTGAAGGTGCGCGGGACTATCTGGTTCCAAGCCGTGTGCACCCTGGAAAGTTCTATGCCCTGCCGCAGGCGCCGCAGCAATTCAAGCAGCTTCTGATGGTTGCCGGTTTCGATCGCTACTTTCAGATTGCCCCCTGCTTTCGCGACGAGGATGCGCGGGCAGACCGGTCGCCTGGCGAGTTCTATCAGCTTGATGTCGAGATGTCGTTCGTCACCCAGGACGATGTCTTCACGGTTGTGGAAGACGTCATAAGTGGCGTATTCAAGAAATTTTCCAACTGGGAGAGCACTCCGACTCCATTCCCGAGAATTACCTATCGCGATGCTATGGTTAAGTATGGGTCTGATAAGCCGGATCTTCGCATTCCAATAGAAATCGTTGAGGTCGGAGATTTGTTCCGCAGTTCCAAGTTCAACGCATTCAAGAATGTTGTTGAGAAAGGCGGAGTTGTCAGGGCGATTCCGGTCCATTCGATCGCGGACAAGCCCAGGAGCTTCTTTGATAAGCTTGAGGAGTTTGCGAAATCGGTCGGCGCTAAGGGGCTTGGCTATCTCGTATGGGCGGCTGGTATCGTAAAGGGGCCGATAGCGAAATTTATGACGGCTGAAGAATTGGCCGCACTTGCCAGTCGCTGCGGCGTTGGCGAGGGCGACGTTGTGTTCTTTGTGGCAGACAATGCAAAGGGTGCTTCGAAGATTGCGGGGGAATTGCGGGTCAAGCTTGGTCGCGATCTCGAGCTGATAGCCAAAAATGTCTACAAATTCTGCTGGATAGTGGATTTTCCGTTCTTTGAATTCGATGAAGAGCAGCAGAAGGTGGTGTTCTCACACAACCCGTTCTCGATGCCGCAGGGGGGGTTGAAGGCACTCGAAGGAACAAATCCGCTGGATGTAGTGGCCTGGCAATACGATATCGTCTGTAACGGTTGCGAGCTTTCAAGCGGCGCAATCAGAAACCATGATCCGGAAGTGATGTACAAGGCTTTCACCATTGCAGGATATTCGAGGGAAGAAGTGGATCAACGGTTTGGAGGCATGATCAAGGCCTTCAAGCTGGGAGCCCCGCCTCACGGTGGCATAGCGCCGGGAGTTGACCGCATTGTGATGCTTCTGGCCCACGAGGAGAATATCCGGGAGGTCATTGCGTTCCCGATGAACCAGGGTGCCCAGGACTTGATGATGAACGCACCATCGGAAGTGTCGGAACGGCAGCTACGCGAATTACATCTGAAGGTAGTACTGCCGCCGAAGAGTGTCCCGGTTCCGGCTAATGCTGCTGCGACTGTGCCCGGAACTGCCAAGGATAACAAGTCGACGTAACATGTAGCAATCGTGCCTGCCGGAGTAATGTAGAAGGGGCGTGGCTCGTCCACGCCCGAATGGGAAGACTTTGTTCAGACAATGAGTTGAACGCCTGATGACCAACCCGTGACGTTCGCTCTTACGATCCCACCGGGATCGCCAGCTCACGCTCTGTGCGGTCTGCCATGTTCTTGATTCTGGCCATACCCTTGATTATGTCGTCGGGCCCGATGAAGATTGCCTCCCTGAAGCCGCATTGGCTGGCTTTTGAGAAGAGTGCTTTTGCTTTCTGGCTGTGCATGGCCATGTCGACGCTTCTGCCTTGTTCTCTGAGGAGTCTCGCCAGAGCCATTGCGGTAGCCCTTTGAGAATCATCCATGTAGCCGAGGATGATATCCTTTTCCGAGGACTGTAGCGGTAGTTTGCCCTTGGCGGCCAGATAGTCGGAAATCACTACGTCACCGAAACCCAGTCCTACTGCGGTCATTGGCTTTCCACCGATATCGCTCAACAGGCCGTCGTAACGGCCGCCTCCGAAAATAGCCCTGCCTTCATGCTTGCTGTCAAATGCCTCAAAGACGATTCCCGTGTAGTAACCGAGACCGCGTACGACTGAGAGGTCGAATCTGACCATGTCGGCTATGCCATGGATCCTGAGCATTTCAAAGAGATCGGAAAGGGCGGTATAGGCTGCTGTTGGACTCTCCAGTACGGCAAGCGCGCTTTTCATATCGGCTATGCCGGTAAGCTTCTTGACTGCTGCGATACCAGTGGCGTCAATGCCGGCATTTTCAAGAAGCTTCAGGATTTCGTCGTCACTGATCTTGCCGCGCTTGTCCAGAACAAGGAATGTTGCAGGATGGAACCTGGGGTCGACCCCGAGTTTGGCAAGCAGGTCCGACAACAGTGCCCTGCTGCTGATGTGTATGACAACATCATTCTGGTCAAGGCCAAGTATAAACATGGAGCGGGCAGCCGCCGAAAGAATCTCTGCCTCGGCGGCAACCGATGGTTCCCCGACGACATCAAGATTCCACTGGTAGTGTTCCCGTTTCCGGCCCTGGGTCATGCGTTCGTACCGGAAACATTGGGCGATCGCAAACCACTTCATCGGGAAAGACAGAGCCCCCTGTCGCGCACAAATCATTCTGGCAAGGGTAGGGGTCATTTCTGCGCGGAGTGCCAGATCACGATCACTCTTGTCCTTGAAGGCGTAGAGCTGGTCGGCTATCTCCTCGCCGCCTTTCCGCTTCAGAAGTTCGAGTGATTCGACCACGCAGGAGTCATATTGCGAAAAACCAAATTGCCTGGCAGCGGATCTCCATGCTTCAAAGACGGTATTCCGCAGGAGCATGTCTTCGGGATAGAAGTCACGCATTCCGCGCGGCGGTGCAAATGAAACTGTGTTTTCTGGACTCACGGGACAGTGACCTTCGGTGGCACGCTGAAACCACGCAGGTTCTTGCCCGGCTTGAACTTGACCACTCTGCGTTCCGGGATAACCACAGTGTTAACCGGTTGCCGTGGGTTGCGCCCGACACGACTCTTCCGCATTGCTGTTTCGAACACGCCGAAATTGCGGAATTCGTATCGTTCTCCCGCGGCCAATCCCTCGGTCATGTGGTCGAAAAGCTTCTGCATGACATCCAGGACCTGCATTGGACTCAGATCTGTTTCATCGGATATACGAATAGCAAGGTTGCGCTTTGTGTTATTGTCGGTGGTCATGCGTATGTCTCCCTTTATATGCGGCACTGTTGATATATCTGGCCTGCTAGAGCTGTGAACCCCTGCAATCATCGACCGCCTGATACTGCTCAAAGTTGCCGTATTTCACACCACGCCAAGGGGTTATGCAAGCTTATTGTTAACTGGGTCAACGGGTGGTTACTCAAGTAGAGTCGATCCATTGCGCCAAAGGTGGCAGCCGCCGTCCCTGGCGGCTGCATTTGCCACTTGGGGCAAGAAAGAAGCGTCCGGCAGGGACGCCGGACGCCATAGCTATCAAGCTAAGGATTTCATGGCAAAAATTCGCTAACTTATCCATCGTTCTCGTCCTTAGCGAGGCGGAGCCGAGCGGTCCTCGTCCTCGAATTGGTGCCTGTTTCGAGGACGAAGGACGACGACGAGTACGATCATGGAAATACCTTAGCTTGATAGCTATAGGGCAGCCTGTCCGCCTCTGGAG
>JBAXMA010000286.1:0-4875 GCA_037134535.1 bacterium | reverse complement strand
GCTACGAACAATGGACAAGCGCTATTCCTTGGCACAGATCCCGACAGCGTAGCACACAAACTGTATTTGCAGCACGGGTTCAGGGACGTCAATACCGCCGGTCACATGGCCTGGTATGCCAGGGGACAGACAGACTTTGAGAGCGCGTGGTTTGTCGGGAAATCACCGGAGATTGAGCAACTGAACTGGCGGCACTGGCCTGCGGCAACGCCGTTGTTTCTCCAATCCGGGCCCGGTATCGTGAGATGTGCACCGCTTCGGATGTTCTGGAGCGATTTGGTGGAAGGTCCGCTGCTGCCGGCAATCGAGACGGAAATGAAGAGACTGGCACAGGGACAGGCGCCTGCTGCTGTCGTACTCAAATACGGACCGACAGGTGCGGTTCTCGGCATGGCGCTCCGGCAACGTGACCAGATATGGCCTGCGACGTTCACGGTTGACGTGTTTTGTCATCAGGATTACTGGTCTCGAGCTGGCGATCTACTGGATGCGCTACATCTGCCTGCAGGCGAGACGCATGTGGCCTTCGGTGATGCGTCATGCCCGGCCAAGATTGATGCGCTGAAAAACGCTGGTTTTGCGCAAGTGGCTGTATTGCCAAAACGAATAGCTGCAGACAGGGGCCAGATTGACATGGCTGATATCATACAGATGGAGAAATCATGAAACTTGAGATCCTTGGACAGGGCGGTTGTGATCAGATTGATCGGGCAGCGAAAAGCATTCTTGAACGAACCGGCGTACTTGTGCCGCACGTTGAAATGTGCCAGCTCTTCAAAAAGGCAGGTGCTACGGTTGACGAAGTTTCCGGTCGTGTCCGCATTCCTCCTCAGTTGGTCGACGAATGCGTGGCAAAGGCAGGAAAGACATTCACAATCTATGGACGTGACCGGTCTAAGAAGGCCTCTTTTGGGATGGGCAAACGTAATTACAACTCTATCGCCGGCGAGGCCAACTGGATAGACCGGAACGGCGAGAGGCGATTTTGCAAGATTGACGACGTTGTTGAAGCTGCCAAGCTAGCTGAGATGCTGCCTGCTATCACGATTGCGGGGGCAATGGCCGACCCGCACGAAATGGATGTGAGATACCGCGTCGTTGAGGTGGCTGCAACACAACTCCGCACAACAACGAAACCCATTACATTCTGGTTTTATGATCGCGCCAGTGCCGCATTTGTCATTGAGCTCTTTACCGCTATTGCAGGCTCCAGCGCTGAACTGAAGGCCTATCCGCTCGCATATCCGTTTCTAGAGCCGATCAGTCCGTTGCGATTCAACACTGTAGGCATTGACCTCCTTTTCGAAACGGCAAAGGTTCCCCTGCCCGTCCCGATCGGCCCAATGGCCCAGACGGGCATGAGTGCGCCGGCAACACTGGCGGCCACTGTTGCGCAGGAAACCGCCGAAATTCTGGCCGGGGTCTGCGTTACCCAACTAATCAGGGCAGGTACACCCGTTGTTTTTGGCGGTATTCCACATGCGTTTGATATGCGAACGACCCAGCTGATATTCTCCGGACCCGAGCAGGGGCTTATGGCTGTAGCCCTCACAGAGATGGGCAAGTTCTACAAGCTGCCGGTTTATATCAACGTCGGGCTTACCGACAGCAAGATTGTCGACGCGCAGGCAGGACTCGAAAGTGCCGCATCCCTGCTGATGGGCGTTCTGGCTGGCGCAGATATCTTCGGACACATGGGCATAGCCGGTGTCGATCAGGCCACTGATCTGGATATGCTCGTCTGGCAGAGCGAGGTCATTGAATACATCGAACGCATTGCGCGCGGTTTTGAGATTTCGAAAGAGACACTCGCCCTGGACCTGATTGACGAAGTTGGACCGGGCGGGACATTCATTGATCAGGATCATACTGTTAAGCACTTCCGCAACGAAGTCTGGATGCCCAGGATACTTGACCGTGACTACTGGCAGACGTGGGTCGCCGCCGGGCGTCCGGACGCGCGCAGGCGCTGCCGCGAACGTCGTGACGAACTCATGGCGGCCTACAAACCGACGCCCCTGGCAGACTCCGTAGATCGCGAATTCAGCAGGATATGCGCTGCGGCAAGAAAGCATCTGACCAAGTGAAATCACTCTCTTTCGGCGAAGTTCTGTGGGACCTGATCGACGGCAAAGAGCACATCGGTGGTGCGCCATTCAATGTTGCGGCTCATCTCTCCCTCCTTGGATACGAGAGTTTCATGCTGACGCGCGTCGGCAGGGATCGACTTGGTAATGGAGCACTCGCTGAAATGGACCGGCTTGGTGTGGTACGAACATATACCCAGCTGGACGGCGAACGCACCACTGGCTGGGCCAAGGTGAGCCTCGACGCCAGCGGCTCGGCAACGTTCGCTTTTCCGGACAACCCCGCGTACAACTTCATAAGTGCCGACAGCGTGACACTGGCCTCTTTGAAGCGCCTCAAGCTCGATGCGATCTGCTTTGGGACGCTTGTTCAGAAAGGCAGCGTTTCGCGCGCATCACTTCTGGAAGTACTGAAAGCCGCCAGCCCTACGCACGTATTCTATGACGTGAACATTCGTATGGAATTCTATCCGCTGGAGATCATACGAGAATCACTATCATTGAGCACGATTGTGAAACTCAACGATGACGAACTCCCTAAGATCTCAGTTCTTCTCTACGGCAGCAGACTCACCGAAAGCGCCTTTGTCAGCCGGCTGAGCAATGAGTTTCCGGTAGAAGTGGTGTGTGTGACCAGAGGCTCAGCAGGTTGCGCAGTACATGCTGCAGGTGAAGTACACGAGGTTCCCGGAATACCGGTCAAGGTGGTTGACACCGTGGGAGCAGGCGATGCATTCAGCGCAGCGTTCCTGCGGCATTATGTCCGGACAGGCAATGTGGAAGAAGCTGCACAGCGCGGGAATCTCCTGGGCGCGTATGTTGCATCGCAGGCAGGCGCAGTTCCTGAGTATTCGGCGGAGATCAGACGATTACTGGCATAGCAGTGATTCCAGGCCCTTAGAATGCTCCGAACATAATTGATGTAAAGGTAAGGATCGGTGAACTCTCACGGTAGTCATCAACAGCTGCTCTGAATTCCTTGAGGAGGCCCTTTGCATCGTTATAAATAGTTTCATCAGCCGACAGGAACTTGCCCAGAGAGCCTTTCCCATCCGCAAGCCGCTGGCTTACCTCCTTCATATTTGCCATACTGATTTTCAAGTCACTATAAATGGTCTCATCAGCAGACATAAGTTTCCCAAGCGCGCCCTTGCCATCGGCCAGACGCTGACTCACATCCTTCGCATTTGCCAAAGTCGTCTTAAGATCGTTGTATACAGTGTCTTCATTCATCAGCCTGGCCAGTGATCCTTTCCCTTCCCTGATCTGCGATGTAATTGCCTTCAAATCAGCTGCAACGGCGGTGATATCTTTATACATAGACTTATCGTTCACCATCATGCCGAGGGTGCCATCTCCCCTGTTGATCTTGTCTGAGATTTCTTTTGCTGACTTGAGAGTCGCGGCCAGATCATCCAATGCACCTTTCTTAAGCGTATCGCGAAACTCACGAATCACATCTTCCGCTTCCTGCATTATATCGTGTGGTGGCTGACCCTCGATCACTGCGCCTTCTACCAGGAGTTCCGGCCCTTTCCCACAAGACAACGCCAGCTGACGCCCTCCCAGAATTGACGTCGGCACAACTGTAGCCGAACAATCGACTTTGAGTTCCAGCTGCTTACGGAGCAGACATGTCACCTTAATCCGTCCGCTTCCCTTGACTATGTCCAGATTCTTCACCTCACCGATCGTCATACCCCTGGTCACGACGTTGTCGCCCTTGCGGAGCCCCATCACATCGGTAAAGGTGACTTCAATCAACTGACCCTTTCGCCAGAAGTGTCCCCCTGTGACAAAAATTGAGAACATAAAAAGTCCAATGACTACAGAAAAGGCAAATACGCCTACCATCACTTCTTTTCTTAAATCCGCAGATGACGTATTACTCATAATTTGTCCTCCCATGGACCTTTCGTTGTAATGAACTGGGACTCCTGAAAGCCCCGAACAAACTCCTGTTTAGACGCGACAAACTGATCAGGCGTTGACACCTCAAGTATCCTGCCACCGTAAATCATAGCGATCTTTGTGCCGATCAGAAGCGCGCTGTGAAGGTCGTGTGTTACAACAACGCTCGTAACTTTCAGCTCCTTACGGGTGTTGTTAATCAGGGCATCAATGGCCCTTGACGATACCGGGTCAAGGCCTGATGTAGGCTCATCGTAAAGTAGAATCTCCGGGCTCTCTATCAGGGCCCGCGCCAGGCCGGCCCGTTTTCTCATTCCACCTGACAATTCCGACGGGTGTTTGTCGCCGGCATTATCCAGACCGACAAGCGCCAGCTTCTGACGGACGGCCGCCTGAATTTCGTCCTCGGTCATGGTGGTCTTTTCACGAAGCGGCAGTGCCACGTTCTCAACAACAGTCAACCATTCGAGCAAAGCCGCGTTCTGGAACAGGACACCAAACTTCTTCCTCACCCGTTCCAGATCATTGCTCGGCGTTTCACTGATGACCTCCCCGTCAACAACCACTTTTCCTGAGTCTGGCCTGTAGAGGCAGAGCATGTGCTTCAGCGTGACGCTTTTGCCGGCACCCGATGGTCCGACGATCACAAACGTACCCCCGGGCTCAATTTCAAAACTGACGCCGTCGAGGACTTTGCGTCCGCCAAGACTCTTACAGACATTTTCGAAACGTATCATGCGTAGAATATCTTTGTTACGAAGAATCCGCTGATCAGAATCGCAAGGAACGATACGACGACGGATCTCCTGGTTGACCTGCCAACCCCTACGGCCCCGTTTGACGTGAGAAACCCCTGATGACAAGACACCGTTACTAT
>JBAXMA010000285.1:0-4887 GCA_037134535.1 bacterium | reverse complement strand
TGGTGGTGAGGGAAGGAGTCGAACCTTCGAAGGCATAAGCCAATAGATTTACAGTATCGCACGAAGTGGCAAGAACATTAGAGAAAACAAGTGATTGTGCCCCTTATTTTTCAGATTGTGCCCTTTATCCCAAACGGATTTTGAATCAGGCGGGAATGGCAACAGGCTTATCGGCGGTGGAGTCGTCAGCGTTCGACTCTGATGGAATCAGTCGCCGGTTGCGAAGCTCGGCACAGACCGTGTCTGACAGAAGACGTAGTTGTTCATCGGACAATCGCTGGATAGTGGCACCGCTCGGAGCCCTGTTGACGCCAAGTACCTGTTCCATGTGTTCAGGTGAAACATGGCTGTAGACTTTCTCCATCGCCGGACTCCCCCACCCCGCAATGGCGTGAACCGTGGCAGAATCAACCCCATTCTCCAACGCTTCCGTGACCCAACTATGCCTGAAACTGTGGAATCCGACTTCAACCACCGCACGTTTTCCTGTTCCCGCTCCCGTGCCAGCCTTCGTGGTTCTAATTCCACATTCATCCCTGAAAAACCGTTGTAGCCTGTCAGTCATTGTCGCCGGGTCTTTGATATATGTTGCGGCAGATTCGGGGCAGACATATCCAGATTTGCGTTTGTGGAAAATCTGGACGAGGTGTCCATACAACTCATCAGGTATCGGGATAATGACTGGTCTTCCCTTTCTCTTAGTCTTCGACGGCACCCTGACGATTCGCCGTTTCACCATATCAATCTCTCGTACATCCAAAAGGCAACAGTCACCCAAGCGAAGGGCGGTGTGCCGTCCGAGCAGGCACAGGGTCAAGATTTCTCCCACCGCCATCTTGAGAACAGTTTTGATTTCGTCTGCGGTGAATATCCTGCGATTGTTGGTTTTCAGCTTGAGAGTCACAATGTCTGTCCACGGGTTCACACCTGCGTTTCCGACCAGCACTCGGAATACCAAACGCAGAACATTTCGATACTTGTTGGTCGTACTCGGATTGGATTTCGCACGGATGTCGGCGTGAAACGCTTCGGCTATAGAATCAGTAATGTCTCCGAGCGTCTTTGCTTCTGGATGCTGTTCCTTAAGCCAACGAAGAAAGACACCGAAGGAGCGACGATAGGTTTCTAGTGTCGCAGACCCAGTATCAGGACGCTTGCCGGACGCTATATATCGCTCCCACGCAACATCAAGCGGTATGGCAACACCTGTGGAACTCTGATTCTTACACGACGTGACACATTTGTTGGTGATGTCCGTGTTGATAATCGCTATGCGGCGTTCCATCTCCAAACGGGCATAGCCTTCCCGTGTCGCCTTCAGCGGGAGACGGCATTCCTTGCCGCCGTGCCGATAACGAAACCAGTACAGCTTGTCTCGCTTATACAAATGCCCTGTAATCTTTCGCCCCATGCTTCAAACCGCCTTATGCCGCTGTTGCCCTGTTTGACTGCTCGAACGCACGAACCGCCGCCTCATCAATCCGGCGGCATTCGCCAATTTTCACCGATTTGAGTCGCCCCTCACCAATCAACCGCCACACTTGTCGCTCTGACACCTGCCACCTGTCGGCAACCTGCTTAACCGTCAGGTATTGAACCCGACGCATCTGCCCGGTCTGTTCAATCTTGTCCAAGAAGTCGCCGACTTTCCGCTCGTTCTCCTTGACCATATCGTTCCAATGAGTTTCTGCATCCGAACGAAGGTCTTCAGGGACGCTTCTCAGGAAGTCCTCTCGGTCTTTCGGCGTAAGCAAGATTGGCGGGACAGACTCCTGACGCCGTATCTCGCTCCGAACGCTATCTGGAATAATCGCCTTCATGCCCCTGTATTGCTAACCCCCCCGCCTGCATCCGGAAACATCTGATAACAATCGCATTATTTCTTCACTCTGAACCCATTTTACCCCGCAACTTCTCGATTCTTTTGGACTTTCTTCAACTTTCGCCTACCCCTCATCCAGCCTCCTGCCAGTCCTCACAATCAGCCCCGTTTCCCAAAGGAATCAGCCAGTTGTGCCTGCCCTCATCTGGCAAGCCTGCCGACCTCATCAAACACTATACCTCCGGCAAGAAAGAATTTCGTGTGACTATTTCAATAAATCGCACTTGGTGTTCGAGAATGGGTTCCGGGCGTTCCAGTGGCAGGTACGGGGGATTGAGGAATTGCAGAGCCTCCCCGTGCCTATTATACACACGAGTTAGCCAAATCTTTTCGGAAATCTTCCGCCACTTCACAATGGCATCACAGGCTGGGAACCGGGCGGCTGGCAGGGCAGCAAAGCAAACCGTGGGCGGGGGGCGGGGAGAAGGCTATCTCCTGCCAGCACCAATGCGGCGGATGATGAGACTGTAGATTCCACTCAGTACGTTGTAGATTCCGCTCAATAAGGCAAACGAAACGAAGCAGGCAATTATGGTTGCAACGATTCCGATGAGCTTGCCTGACAGGTAGCCGCACTTGTTTAGAAAGAAATCAGAATCCATCCTCTTCAGGAACGAGAACCATAAAGTGAACGCAATACTGATTGCCGCAGATATCAGTAATATCAGAACTCTGGGTTTGGGTGCCTTTATGAAGAATCGCTTATCAATCCATTCACTGACAGGGTTTCCCATTCGCACCACTCCCAGATGACGAGTTCTCAAGCCCCTTCACGGCACGGAATCTACTACGTTGAGCCAAACAAGTCACGAACCTATCAATCACCGGATGGGAACCGGGCAGGTGCGGCAAGTGCAATGCCTTGCGTATAGTCCCCCCCAGTTTCGATGCCAGTCAGCAAAAGCGGCAGAGGGGGCAGATGGACAGCCAAGCCTCGTTCGGCGGTTCTCCCGGCAGCCACTTTCTGCGGCGTGGAACTGGCTCCCACGGGTCAGGTCACAGCCAGCAAAAGAACAGTTGTCCTATAGCTAAACGCATAAATTTTTTCATATTTTTGCACGAGTGGTGCAATACTGTCCTTCCATCCGGCACGGCTTGCTGGCGTGGTCACAGCAGGGCTGAAATTCCATATTTCCCGCTTTGGTACAAAACACGCCTGCAACCAGTTCAGCCAATAACGACGGCGTCAGAACATCAGTGCGAAATATTTCCCGCCGTGGAACAAAACGGTGTTGGCAGGCTGTTCCCCGGCACCACAACGAAGCCCGGTGCAGGCTTGAAATTATATATTGCCCGCCGTGGTACAGAGCAAAATCGCTAAAGTTAGTAGAAACTATTTCCCACGCTGGTACAAAACAGTTTTGGCAGGCTACTGGCGTGTTGCCGGGGAGCGGCTGTTGATGCAGCCGGTGTCACGGCTGGTGTCCACAATGACGCTGGGTGCCTCCGGATTGCCCTGTGGCGAGACGAACAGGCTGGCACGGCAGACTATGCCCCCTGTGAGGCTGGCGAGGCGTAAGCGTCAACTGCATCTGCCGTGAACCGCCATCTGCCTCGCCTTTCGGTGTAGGGAAACTTGATTGCCTTCAAACTCCCGTCCGCCACAGCCCGTTCTATGGTTTCTCTTGTCACCCCACAGCGATGTGCCGCATCGAATACATCCAGCAGTTTCGTGACAGGTGCTCTAAGCGTAATCCCCATCGACGAGGCAAAGTCGTCAACGTAAGCCTGCGTGAACCGATAGCGGCAGAGACTTTCACCACAGAACGGAAGATGGATAGCCTTCAAACGCCCAGCCTGAACTTCCTGAACCACGGCATCTTCAGCCATGCCGCATTGCTGTGACACCTCCAACACATCAAGCAGCGTTCTCACAGGCACTCGAATGTAGTCAATCGTTCCGGTAATCGTCATCGCCATACCGTTCATGTCCACCTCGTCCCAGACATACAGGAGGTTGTCGGGACAAATCATATTCTCGCCCATGTCGTCAATCGTCCTGCCATTCAGCACAATCCGGCACGGCGGCTCATAGTGACCACACCCGCCGTGCGTGTAATCGTGGAATTTGGAATACACACAATACCCGTTCATTACGCAATACACAGTCTCGAAGAGAAATTCGTCGGGAATCTCGCGTATGCTGAATGCCAAGTCAGGGTACAACCGCGAGACATTGGTAATGAGGTGGACGGTCCTATAGTTCACCACATCGCAATAATAGGACAGAACTCCAAGCGTTGCCTTTTGTAGCGATTCGTCGGGGGTGTCCAGCGGCTGCTTCGTCCACGACGGGTTTGCGGCACCAAGGTTGTTGTCATACACCCAGATTCCGTCATTCATTCTTAACATCGCATACCTCGTGTATATGTGGAACATACCCCAGTGTTCCCAAATCCAATCGTCCTCAACATCCCCTTTGCTCATCCGCACGTCTGGCGGTATCGGTAATAGCTGATTAGGTGACAGGATAGTCCACGGACCCGTCTGGTTGCCGGGACAGTCTCCAAAGTCTGGCTCAGGACCCTCGGCAGTACGCCTGAACCGGTCCACCTCGTCAATCGGTCCCCAAACGGTCAAACTTATTCCAATGTCGCTCGACATATCAAACCTCCTTCTATGTTGTTTACTGCATTATATCCGCCTCATCTGCTATGACATTCGCCTGTCTCATCGTAATCACTATACCGACCAAACCCGGATTTTTTCAGGAATTCGCAGAAAAAGATTTCCGCCCTGAACCGATTCAATCCAGCCCCGTGCTTTGCCATTATTCCGCAGAGTCGTCCATACACCCATTGCGGCTGGGACCGCTCCGGATTGACCTGTGGTTCACCCTGAGCAATAAGGCGGGG
The DNA here is from genome assembly GCA_037134535.1 of bacterium. Lineage (GTDB taxonomy): Bacteria > Verrucomicrobiota > Kiritimatiellia > SPBP01 > SPBP01 > JBAXKQ01. The sequence goes on along the minus strand of JBAXMA010000285.1, from coordinate 150 downwards.
CTTGTCTACTGCCTGTCAACTTGAAGGGCGTATGAGTCAAGATTCTGCTTTGTGAAGCGATACCGGCTACGCCCTTTCCTGAATGCTGTCCTGATGTACCTTATCCTGCCTGTCCCGACGGCTTCATCCAGTTCCCGCTTTGTGCAGCCC
>JBAXMA010000284.1:0-4922 GCA_037134535.1 bacterium | reverse complement strand
CAGAACGGTTGTGAATGCCCATCGCGGTCGGGAGTCCCGGCGTTTCGCAGATGCGGCGTACGGCATCCGCAAACGCTGTCACGTTATTCTCCTCGCAGAGCAGACCACCCCGTTCGTGATCCACCAGTTCCGGCATCGATGAGCCGCGTGTTGCGACTACCGGCTTGCCACACGACATGGCTTCCGCCACGGCATAGCCGAACCCCTCCAGTCGCGATGGAAAGAGCAATACGTCGCACTCCTGGTAGAGCCGCAACAGTTCATCATCACTCGCCGCCTGACGCACGAAGATCTCTGCTCCCGATGGCGTAACCGTCCGATGCCCTGCCGCATTACGTTGACCCACGCAGGTAAGAGTGTAATCAGGTCCGAGCCTGTCCATAATCGCCGGCAGCAAATCCGCACCCTTCCGCCGCGTCATGTGCCCAACGAACAGAATCGAGAATCGCCGACCTATACTTTCCGACCTCTGCCCTGCGTCCCCCGGCACAAAGCGTCTGGTATCAATTCCGTGATAGACGACCTGTAGCCTATCTGCAGATCCGGGGTAGCTGGCCGCATAGCTGCGTTGTGTTGCTTCGCTGACGCAAATGACTGCGCTGGCGGCGCGAAGCGACCGTTCCTGACGAGGATGCACCAGCACGTGGTGAAACAGTTTCTGCAGCAGTCCTGTGTAGTTCTGATAGGCAGGATCCAGGACATTGTGGTGCGCAGTAAGCACCAGCGGGCGACCAGGGATATGGACGAGCGAACCGTGCTCTACGGACGTGTGGATGACGTCGGCCTCGGCCAGTGCGGCACGCTCGGTGGCCGACAACACAGGCAGGAACTCATGACGATGCCCGAGCGGAATAAGCCGAGAGTCCATGCCATCAGCGCACAACGCCGCGTGAAGGGCCCGGAAGAACACATCACTGCCCGAGCGTGAGACGATATATGGAAGAGCAATTCTCATGGCAATTCACATTCAAGTATTTGCATGGCACATACGATAGCTTCCGGGAATTTGTCATGTCGTATTCTCATTAAGTGCCTGGATTTCAGCAGATTCATCAGGTGGCGTCCGCCGTCCCTGGCGGACGATTCTTTGCACACACGAGCAAATGCAGCCGCCAGGGACGGCGGCTGCCACCACTCTTCTCAATCTGTGTAATCTGCGAAATCTGTGGATTTCTTTTTGGTTACGGCCCTCGGGTTGCTCCAAGCTATCGGTGAAGTCTGTGGCAGTTCCGGCTGACCTGAGCCGCTACCCTGAAGATGGTATTCCGAACACCCTGCGCCACTGCGATGGGTCGGCCGGGCATAGGAAGCAACCAGGGCGAGTCGAGGAGCCATGGCAGAGGAGTGAGATTGAGCACTTGGAAACCCAAGGACCTGACCCGGGCTGTAAGAGTAAGTTCATTCAATATACTGAGTACCTTGCGGCGGAAGAAAGGATAATTGTCTGCTGTATACGGCATGCCATGTCCATGCCACCGCTGGGTGAGCATGTGGAAAAGGTAGTCGTCAAAGCCATGCGACCAAAGCTCATGCGGCCGGAAGGGAGGAGAAGAGAGAGAGGTCAGATGTCCGAGGTCAGAGGTCGGCTTGCCCTGCGTAGCCTCAAATGCAGGCGACGGGGCGAAGCGGGGTGGTCGGCTGTCGGATCCTGTGGTAGTGGGCGTTCTTTGGAGGGGCGAGCTACGCGAGCCCGTTTCTGCAGGACGTTTTGCATCCCTGAACTCGGGATATACAAACTCGTCGACGTCCGGGAATGTCACAAGGTTGCCGAGCTTCTCGGCAGACTCACGAGTCAGGAGAAAACAATGCGTCTGCACATATTCAGTCAGGTCAGTTCCCTGCCACGGCACATGGCAAGGCAGCCTTCGCAGGCGGCCGGCCATGCCTGTTCCGTCACAAAGCCGGCGAATGATATCAGCATGCAGGACCGGCATGGATGCCGGACCCGCGGCCGGAAATGCAGTAGTTAGAAGCAGAAACGCATCAGGCTTGAACTCCTGCGACACGGCTGAGGCCATGCCCGTCTGCCAGGCAGAGAACTCCCCCTGTCTATTGTCACCCGGAATGATTGTCGTCGCAATCCCGTCAGACGACACCCCTGAGTTCTTCTCCTGTTGACCTCCCCGCTTCGCCTCATCGCCTTCGCTCGAGGCTACGCAGGGCACGCCGACCTCTCCTCCGTCCCGCTCCAGCACATCATTCCTGACCACAAGGAGTTGCGACGTGGCCTCGAGTCCTGCGAGGATTCCATAGATACGCTTAAGGAGTGACGGTTCCGGCTCGCCATAGGCAGCCAGAATGGCGAGAAGTCGGGGTGGAGGAAGAGATTGAGGATGAGATTGCACAATTATCCGCGTCCATCTGCGTTCATCTGCGGCTACTCTTCCGAGATTCCGCCACTGATGGCCCCTGGCACCCATAGGTGTTAAGTTAAGCTATTGCGGCCGGAGAGTTGTCAACTGCATTGCGCGGGCCGCGAAGCGGCCCAGGCTCAGGCGCATCTGGAGATCGCAAATCTGATTTGCGACTCGCCTGAGGCGCCTGAGCCGTCTGCCCAGTACTCGGGGCACGCGCGATGGCCCATGGCCCTCTTCTCTTCTCTGCGTTCTCAGCGAGCTCTGCGCGAGACATCTGCTCCCCGGTAACAGAGAAGACATCGACAAAGAGTCTTTGATTCCCAAGCCGGCGGTAGGCCACGAACATCCACTGTCACGTCCTGACCTCTGACTTCCGTCCTCTGACTTCCGTCCTCCGACATCCGACCTCTTCCCACCTCGCCATCATATACCCGATTTCGCCCTTGAAGCGGCGGGACTTGAAGATCCTGGCTTCCGGTTTACGGGTCGCAGACTCGTGGTGATAGAGTTCGGCGAAAGGTGTCCAGACGTTCTTGTACCCCTTTTCCTGAAGCCTCAGACAAAGATCGACATCGTTGAAGTTTACCGGGAGATTGACCTCATCAAATCCACCCACTTCCAGGAAGAGGTCTTTTCTAATCGCCATGCACGCAGCCGTAACCGCAGTCACATTCTGCCGCTGCTTCAGATAGCCATCGGGATCGACATAGCCACGCCTGCGCCCCTTGAACGCATGTCTGGCAATACCGCCCTTTCCAACCTCGATACCCGCATGCTGGATCGTGTCATTGGCATAGTACAGCATTGCACCAACCGCGCCGTTTTGAGGCACGAAAGCCAGAGAGACGAGTTCATCAAGCCAGCCAGGCGATATGACTTCAACATCATTGTTCAAGAACACCAGAACACTTCCCCTCGCCTCCCATGCCGCCAGGTTGTTCATGGCCGGGAAGTTGAAAGGCTGCTCATAACGGATGACTCTGGCCATGCCACTGGCCACGAGTGAGGTCATGTACTGGAGCGCGTCAGTATCGCTGGTCTGGTTGTCGACAACGATGATCTCGTAGGGTTTGCAAGCAGTCTTCCCCCTGACGCTGGCAATACACGTTGACAGCATCTGAAACTGGTCGCGGGTGGGAATGATAATGGATGCGAGCGGGGACATGATTCAGGCACTGTTCTTAGCAGTTGAGGTCGAACGGAGAAACCGCGGATTACATGGATGTTCAAATCTTGCCACCATCCGTGACTCATATCAGCTTGGCCCTGCAGAAGACATTTCCATGGAACCATTTCTAAACTGTACGGGAGTGTGAACGAAGAACTCGGGCGGACCCCATCCGACATCTCCTTTAGTACTCCGTGCGGCTTTTGTAGTGCTGCGGAGAGTATGCAGCTCTAAGTATTAACAACTCCTCCCTGCTGTTTTGTGTGCCCACACAACGTTTCGTCAAACTGCAGCCAGTCTTTTGCCCCTCTCATTGAAGTCATGACAGCCGCGGGTCTGAAACCTATTGTATGCATAGCCTTCGTATATGGCGATATATCCCGCAGCCTGCCCCAGCGCTCCGGGCAGACCAGGCAAGTCTTGAAGCCTTTCAGAACGTCCACCGTCTCCAAATCGAGTGGCAGCCGTGTAATTGTGTCGATCCATACCCAATCCACCTTCTCGCGATACCGAATGACTGTTTCGATGCTTTCTTCCTCCGAGTAGCGCATGGCGATGGCCCTTTCAGAGCGTCGTGACGCTTTGAAGATGTACGGAAACTCAACATCGAGTAAGAAGAATCGCGGGATGCCGCGTTCGCGAACTAGGCGCAGGACTTCATCTTCTATGCCGGCCTCCTTGATGTTTAGAATCAAGAGTCCATGTTGATATTCCGAAAGATAGTCAATGAATCGCTCGCCTCCTATGAATGGTTCATGATTCAAAATCAGCGCACTGCCATCCGCCCTGATATCGATTTCGGTGCCGAATTCTACCGGGATGGATCGCAGTCCTGCCACGGTATTAATCCGATGAATGGAGATGTCCATGATTATGGTTCATATTCCTTAAGGTCTCGACGAAGTCGATGTATATAGCTCCAAGTACGTCGAATAAGATTGAGTTTACCTTTCAGTGTTCCACCGCCTTTTGCCGCACCATGTTGTCGCCGACCGAACCTCACTGGTTGATCGAGAATGACACAACCAGAGCTCCTCGCTATATACAGGGCATAAAGATCTAGCGAGAAGTCTGCCGGCGGGTGAGACATCCTTTTCAAGAACTCGCGGTGGAACATTTTAGGCTGAGCATTGATGTCAAATAATGCTTGGCCGAGAGCGATTGAGGAGAGCATGGACATCCCGAACGTGAAGATTGAGTCGAGGAACGAGCGCCCGATTCGCCTGCCCTTGAGGAAGCAGCTACTCATGTCTAGCCGGACGGTAAAGCGCTCAAATGCAGCAAGAACATCAGCAGGATCGGCTTGCATGTCGGCGTGCGTCCACGACAACACTTCGCCAGATGCAACCCGCAGTCCCGCCATGACGCCATACCCGTAACCCTGATTGGTACTGATC
>JBAXMA010000283.1:0-4939 GCA_037134535.1 bacterium | reverse complement strand
GGGTGCCGATGTCGCACTTGCCGAAGAACTTCAGTGATTGGGACTCGAGCTTGAGAAACAACTCATTGCGTAGATCAAGCACGATGCGGGCCCCGAGCCAGCGCATGTTGTACAGATTCAAGTAGTTTGCCATCGCCCACACCATGACCAGCAACGGCACAAGCGAAAGTGTCAGCAGGAAAAATTGCCAGGTCATTCGCCCCGCCGCATCAAATTGCGGAACATTTAGATATGCCGCACACCGAAGCACGTAGGCCGCCTGCTTGTTTGACGCCATCAACGCCCGGTCTGTACTGTTCGTTCCTGCCTGCACCTCAGATTTGCCGGCCTGCTGTTCGAACGGGAGAAACACCTTCGGTGTCTGATTCAGGAGTGCAAACAGTGAACCGGAGAATACAACCCCGGATAGAATGCCAATGACAAGTCGCCACCGGTACGGGCGGGCATATGTGAACAAACGCCTGTACACCGACAGAGTAGATCTATTAAGGGTTTCACTCATTGGACCAGTGACTCAAGATAACGTTGAGCTTCAAGTGCAGCCATACAGCCTGATCCTGCGGCAGTTATGGCCTGCCTGTAAACGCTGTCCTGGACATCGCCGGCCGCGAACACACCTGCAATATTGGTCCGGGTATTCTTCGCAATAAGATAACCCGTTTCATCCATGTCGAGCTGTCCCTTAAAGGCATCAGTGTTGGGTTTGTGTCCTATAGCCAGAAACAATCCACCTACAGGGATGTCACTCAGTGCCGACGTTATCAGATTCCTCACCCGTACGCCCGTCACCTTATCAGCCGCTGCACCAAGCACCTCTTCCACCGCGGAATTCCATACAATACTGATCTTCGGATGGGACTGCACCCGTTCAGCCATTATCTTCGACGCCCTGAACTGATCACGCCTGTGAATAATCGTGACTCTGGACGCGAAACGGGTCAAGAACAGTGCCTCCTCCATGGCGGTATCTCCGCCTCCAACAACAGCCAAGGGAACATCTCGATAAAGAGCGCCATCGCAAGTTGCGCAGGCCGACACCCCTTTGCCGCGGAGCTTCTGCTCTGACGCTATGCCCAGATAGCGCGCACTTGCTCCCGTCGCTATGATAATGGCGGCAGCCTGAAGTACCTCGCCTGTCTCCAGGGTCAAAGACGGCGGCTTTTCGACGAGGCTCGCGAATTTTACATCCCCTGACACAAACACGGTCCCGAATCGCTCAGCCTGCTTCCTCATCTCCAGAACCAGCGAGTAGCCGTCAATTGACGCCGGAAATCCCGGATAATTCTCAACATCAGTGGTCGTAGTGAGCTGACCACCAGGAAGAAGACCTTCGACAATAACAGTTTCAATCCGCGCACGAGCGGAATATATTGCAGCTGTAAGACCAGCTGGACCACTACCTATGATTATAAGCTTTTTCATGTATATTGCAGCACTTCCTCGACCGTTGTGCGTCCACCAAGAATGTTCCGGATACCATCCTCCCGAAGAGTCCGCATACCAAGTTCCCGCGCCTTGTTTCTGATAATCAAAGTAGGTTTCTTTTGATTCACCAGTTCTCTTATCGGTCCGGACATCGACAAATACTCGTAGATGCCAAGCCGGCCCTTGTAGCCGGAGTTATTGCACTCACTGCACCCTTCCCCGAAGAAAAATGGTCTGTCACCAACCTCTGCCGCCTTCAGATCTATCGAGCGAAGAACATGCTCGTCAGGAGAATACGCCTTTCTGCACTTTCCGCAGACCGTCCGCAACAGGCGTTGTCCGACAACTGCCTCAAGCGTAGATGAAAGCAGATAAGGTTCCACGCCCATATCAATGAGTCGCGTAACGGCACCAGATGCATCTGTGGTGTGCAATGTGCTGAACACGAGATGCCCTGTGAGCGCGGACTGAATTGCGATCTGCGCGGTCTCTATGTCTCGAATTTCACCGATCATCATTACATCGGGATCCTGTCGCAGAAAGTACTTCAGAATATTGCTGAAGCTGTTCCCGATAGCGGCATTGATGTTCACTTGAACAATGCCTTCAATGTCATATTCGACAGGTTCTTCTGCGGTCAGCAGCTTCATTTCAACGGTATTCAGCCTCCCGAGAGCACAGTACAGGGTTGTTGTCTTTCCAGATCCCGTCGGACCAGTGACAATAACTATGCCGTTAGGCTTGTCAATGTCGGCGACAAACTTCTGATAAATATCGTCGGACATGCCCAGGTTCTCAAGGTCCAGCTGAACTGTGCTCCTGTCCAGCACACGAAGCACAACACTCTCCATTCCTTCCTGCGTTGGAAGTGTTGAAACACGCAGATCGATCGGCTTTCCAGCGACCGTCATGCGGATGCGTCCGTCCTGCGGCAGTCGCCGCTCGGCAATATTCAAACCCGACATGACCTTGATACGAGAAATCACAGGCATGGCAAGACGCCGTGGCGGTGGAGCCATCTCGTACAATGCACCGTCCACACGGTAGCGGATCTTAAACTCATTGACGAAAGGCTCGAAATGTATGTCCGACGCGCGGCTATGCACTGCAAGGTACAAAACCTTGTTCACGAACCTGATGATCGGAGCAGAACCGGCAACCTCTGCCAGTTCTGCATCATCTTGAGTTTCAGCCACATCCTTGAGCTCTGACGCCTCCTCAATCTCATCCAGAGACGCCAGCATGTCATTCATGGAGGCGCTTTCATCCCCATAGAACTGATTGATACATACCTTGACATCAGCCTCTCTCGCCAGCACAAAGGACACGTCTCTCGTGAGCACAAACGTGAGTTCGTCCATCGTCTGCGGACTAATGAGATCAGAGATGGCAACTACTGCCGATTCAGAAGTCTTTTCAACCGGCACAATGTTATAAAGCCTGGCTACGCTCGCCGGCACACTATGTACAACTTCGTCAGTCACGTCTGCAGCCAGCAGATTGATAACGCGAGTGCCAAGGTACCCGGCAATAATATCAAGCATATCATCTTCCGTCGTAAGCCCCATGTTAATAAGGAGTGTCCGGACTGGCTGATCGGTCCGGATCCTGCTTTCGATGACCTGATTAACCTGATCCTGCGACAGAATGCCCTGATCGCGATACAGTTGCAGAAGAGGGTCGAGCTGTTCTTTGCTATCAACCATGCAGTCTTACCTCTTCTTGTTGTTCTTCGCATTTTCCTGAAGTTTTTCCAAAATCGCCTCAGGATCCTGCGCCTTCGTGATGAGATCTTCGTACTTGATCTGGCCTGCCTCATAAAGAAGTGCAAGATGTGCGTCAAGTGTTATCATTCCATACTTGGCCCCGGTCTGGATCTCGGACGGAATACGAAACGTCTTATTGTCCCGGATCAGAGACTGGATGGCCGACGTCGAAATCATGATCTCGAATGCCGCGGTCCGGCCAGGCCGGTCGGCTCTGACAAGAAGGAGTTGTGACACGACCGCAACTATGCTGGACGCAAGCTGCGTGCGCACCTGTGGCTGCTGGGTTGTCGGAAATGCATCCACAATCCTGTCCACAGTGCGGGCGGACCCGGTCGTGTGGAGGGTGGCAAACACGAGATGACCGGTCTCAGCCGCGCTGATCGCGGCACTCATGGTCTCCAGATCACGCATTTCACCCACAAGAATCACATCAGGGTCTTGACGCAAAGCTCGCCTCAATGCCTCAGAAAAACTCGGTACATCAACGCCTATTTCCCTCTGGATCACTACGCTCTTCTTGTGATTGTGATAATACTCTATCGGATCCTCTATCGTTATTATGTGACAATCCCGCTCTTCATTAATAACATTGAGCATGCTTGCCAGAGTGGTCGTCTTTCCAGATCCTGTCGGGCCTGTCACCAGAATCAAACCTCTCGGCCTGAACAACAGTTCCTTGACCTGGGAAGGAAGGCCAATTCCCTCTATGCTCATCAGGCTAGTCGGAATCTGGCGCAACACTACTCCAAAATTGCCTTTCTGCTTCAGAACACTCACGCGGAAGCGGGCAGCAGTTCCAAAGCCAAAACCAAAGTCCACGCCGCCATGCTCGCGCACCTGCTGCTGCTTATCTTCAGAAGTTATACTCTTCATCAACCGCTCAGTATCCTCAGGCCGCAGCATCGGGACATCAAGCGGCTGCATAGACCCATGAATACGGAACACTGGCGATATCCCCACCTCGATATGAATATCCGAGGCACCCTCATCAACAGCCAGTTGCAGCAGTTCACTCATTTCGACAATTTTATTTGCAGTTGCCATTAGTCAATATCTCCCATTGTGGCTTTCAGCACTTCGTCCAATGTTGTAATGCCGGCAACAACCTTCCTAAGACCATCCTCACGAAGCGATCGCATACCCATCCGCCTGGCGCACTCGCGCAACTCCGAGGCGGGGACAACGTCAAATATCATCTTCTGTATTTCTTCTGTCAGCTTGAAGATCTCAAATATTCCCTTACGGCCACGGAAACCAGTAAGAGAGCACTGATTGCATCCTTTGCCTCTGTACAGCTTTACTCCGCCTACTTCCTCGGGCTTGATGCCGAGAATATTAATCTCCATCTCTGAGGGTGAATGCTCTTCCTTGCACTTTGTGCAAAGGTGACGAACAAGGCGCTGCGCCATTGTGGCCTTCACCGACGACGCAACCAGGAACGGTTTAATCCCAATATCGAGCAGGCGGGTGATTGCGCTTGGCGCATCATTAGTGTGGAGTGTGCTGAACACAAGGTGGCCCGTCAACGCCGCCTCCGTTGCAATGGTCGCCGTTTCCATGTCGCGGATTTCACCTATCATTATGATATTCGGTGCCTGTCTCAGAATGGAACGAAGCGCAGCAGCAAATGTGAGGCCTATGTCTTCGCGCACGTTGACCTGATTGATACCTGAAAGCTGATACTCAACCGGTTGCTCAACCGTAATGATCTTCCGGTCAGGCCTGTTGATGTGATTCAGACATGC
>JBAXMA010000282.1:0-5000 GCA_037134535.1 bacterium | reverse complement strand
GTATTGCTCTTTCCATCGCGACCGGAGGGGTTTGGCTCTGCCGTGGCGGAAGCCATGGCGTGTGGCAAGCCGGTAGTCGCAACACGCGGCTCATCTATGCCGGAACTGGTTGACCACGAACGGGGTGGTCTGCTTTGCGAGGAGAATGATGTGACGGCGTTTGCGGATGCCGTACGCCGCATCTGCGAAACGCCGGGACTCCCGGCCGCGATGGGCATTCACAATCGTTCTGCTGTCGAAAGCCGGTTCAGTATGTCCGTCATGATCGCGAAACACCGCGCGATCTATGAGCAAGTAGTGCACTGATTTGCCCGTAAAACTGGAGGCATGTTCCAGGCACGGACCTGCGGCCCATATTTCGGCAGGTAGGGCGCTGTGTCCCCACAGCGCCGCATGTTGTAGCAAAGCAATGCACCTGAGCAGTTACGGAGGCACATTAATACTTTAATGGTCAGAGGTGTGGACAGTAATGCTTTGGATGATTTCTTTGGCAGTTGGTCCGGGGCGGACTATGGTCGGATCAGAAGCAATGCCGCATATCGTTCAGCCAGCACCGGCCAGTTGTAATGCTCCGCTGTTGTTCGCGCGGCCAAAGGAATACGTTCGTCACTATCCTGCAGCGCACTGATGAGCTGCTCTGCCAGGGCAGTTACATCAGCCGGTTCACACATCCACCCGTTCTCGCCATGCTTCAAGACGTCAGGGATTCCGTCAACGCGCGTGCCCACCACCCGCTTGCCCGACGCCATGGCTTCCAGCAGGACCGTGGGCATGCCGTCTACCTCGCCGTGACGGTCCATCACTGACGGCACCACGATCACCCGCGCGTTGGCCAGTGCTGCTGCCACTTCGGCGTGCGGCCTGGCTCCTGAAAATACTATGACGTTGTGGTCCAAACCCAGTTTGGCCGCAAGCGTCCGCAGTGCGGTGGCCTGTTCGCCGTCTCCGACTATTTCGAGAACAGCCGCTGGTATCTGTTTCCGCACCAGCGGCATGGCCTTGAGCAGGAATGCTACGCCTTTCTTCTCGACCAGACGACCCACGAACAGGATCCGGTAACGGTCGCCAGTCGTGACAGGTTTAAAAGCGGCTGTGTCAACACCCATGCATGAGACTGCAGCGTCGGAGGGGTGCCCCAGCAGGCTGTCCAGTCGCCCGCGGACGTAGGTGCTTTCACAGACCATTTTCGTTCCTGAACTGACTATGGCTGCCAGAATGCGGTGGCTGAGCCATGCGGGAAGCCGATGAAGAAGATCCAGATCGGCGCCGTGCGAATGCGCCACATGCCGTACCTGGCGCCGGCGGGTTGAGCGCGCAGCGGCCATACTCTGGAAGACAAACCAGTGCGAATTGATGACTTCGACCGGAAATTCATCGCACAGACGAGTAACTGCCCGAACCTGAGCTGAGTAGAATAGCGGCAGGAGGGTCAGCAACAGAGGGTTTGCCCTGATATTCTGCATAATGCCGTGCCGATAGCACAATAGTTGTAGAGATGCCGGCCAGACGTATTGAAAACGGTGTATGAACACCCCGGCAATTTCCTCACGGGCAGCGGCACCGGGTGCACCAGGTGCAAGCAAATGAACACGATTGAAGTGCGGAACAAGACTGATCGCCAGATCGAGAACGAAGCGAGGTTGGGGATCCCCGATATAACATGGGCAGGTGGAAGTAGTTACAAGACAATCGCCTGATGACTTCATTGTGTGGCCTGCACCTTGCTTGCATACAGCGAGGACTGTGGAGCCCGCCCCCATTGGACGGCCCGATGGACCTCGATGGCATACACTATTCACAGAGTTGCATGCCATAGGGCAGGGGATCAAGATTGAAGTATGAAAAGACAATCCATTCATAGCCGGCCGATTCCGGCAGAAGGTGCCCATCTGGTCGTCATTATTCCTGCATTCAACGAGGAAATGACGATTGTCCGGGTGATTCAGAGCATTCCAAGGAATCTTCCCGGCTTGAGACGTACTGATATTGTCGTGATTGATGATGGAAGCACCGATCACACTAATGCCATGGCGGCGGAAGCCGGTGCAATAGTTATCGCCCACCATGAGAATTGCGGCGTCGGACAGAGCTACTCCACCGGGGTTCATGAGGCTCTTGCGCTTGGTGCTGATATTGTGGTCAATATTGACGCTGACGGTCAGTTCAGCTCAAGCGATATTCCCCTGTTGATTCAGCCGATTCTTGATGGCAAGGCGGAGTTGGTGACTGCTTCACGCTTCAAGGATTCTACCAAGACTCCCGAAATGCCGCTTGCCAGGCTGCTTGGAAACCGGTTGGTGAGCCTGATCATCAGCCTCATTGTCGGGCGGCGATTCTATGATGTATCCTGCGGTTTCCGTGCCTGCTCAAGGGATGCCGCGCTACACCTGAATCTCACCGGTAAATTCACCTACACGCAGGAAATGTTTCTCGATCTGGCGTTCAAGGGTATTCATGTGGTCGAAGTGCCCGTCGTAGTAAGGGGTAGCCGCGAATACGGGCAAGCCAAGATTTCATCCAATTTGTTCGGGTACGCCAATCGCGCCATCCGAATCATCCTGCGGGCATATCGCGACTATTGGCCCTGGCGTTTCTTCTCTTCGCTGGCCCTGGTGTGCTTCGTCATAGCGAGTGGTACTGGCGGTTGGATGTTCTACTGGCGTTTTCATCACGGCACATTCAGCCCGCATATCTGGGCCGGATTTGTTGGAGGCTTCTTCTTCATGCTCGGCATGTTGTTTACCACTATGGGAATGGTGGCCGACATGCTGGGCATGATCCGTCTTAATGCCGAGCGCAGTCTTTATTTTGACAAGAGACGTCACTATGACATGCAGGAACTCGAGCGCAAAGCAAATGACTGAGAATGATCCATGGGTCTTTCCTTTGTCCCTCTTCTGTCGCGGTCGGGGTGGCACCCGACCCTCCCATAATCAGGACAAGGGCGATTTTCGTTAGGGAGGTCTGGCTGCCACGCCGGCCGTTGCCAGAAATTGAGCCAAAAGGAAAGACTATGGAGAATGATCAGTTGTCCAGCAATGAGAGTTCCCAGCCAGCCGGCCAGGCAGGAGCGGGCATTTCCGCCCTGACGCCTGACACGAGCACGAGCTGCACAGGGATCGGCTGCGATACAGTGCCATGCGTGGAAGTCTTACCCCCGTCAGTCGCAAGTCCAGGCAGCTCCGGCCAGCCTCGTCGGCGAAAGTCCCGATGGTTGATTCCTCTGATTTTTCTCGCCGTTATGCTCTTTGGTCTTTTCTCGCGCGTGGAGGACTTTTCTACCTGGCGGAACGAAAGTGGAGCAACGTTCTTTGATAACAAGCCGCTCCTCGGCGCACTTGACGGATACTTCTATTTGAGAATGGCCCGCGACCTTCTCGAACATACATACACGACACACGATATCCTCCGCAATGCGCCTGATGGCTATCCACGCCCCTGGCCGCCACCCCTGATTTCGTGCATGGCAGCCGGTATCAGTCGTGTAACCGGATGGCAGCTTGACTGGGTTGGCTTCTTTCTGCCGGCCTTTCTAGGTTCTCTCCTCGCTATCCCCCTATATGCCTTTGGCCGCTACCTTTCGTGCCCCGCAGCAGGCATAGCGGCTGCATTGGCGGGACTTGTCGCGCCATATGTCATCTATCGTGGTGGCATGGGTTGGTTTGATACTGATTGCATGAATGTGACATGGACTCTGGCCACGGCCTACTGCTTCATGCGTTTCAGTCATGACACATCGACGCGTCGCTATCGCTGGTTGCTGTCCGGCTTTGCGTTCACAGGTCTCTTCTTATGGTGGTGGGATCAGGCGCGAGGTGTGGTGCTCGTACTCTCGCTGCTGCCTATGGTTTTCGGTTTAGTGTTGTTTTATCGGCCCCGCAGCAGCGCGGAGTGGGCTGGGCTGGCTCTGGTGGTCTTTACGTTTCTCCTGCTGAGTGCGCTTTACTCCAGCTGGCTCAGCGATCAACTCGGAAACTGCTTTGCGCTGACGAAGGGTCAGATTCAGCATATTACCAAGCATTCACAAGGTGATCTGCCGAAATTCGCACTCAGTATTTCGGAGCAAAATACGCCGTCCTTTCGCTACATCATTGATGCGACCACCTGCAGTATTACCGCATTCATTCTCTCCGCACTGGGTTTCGTCCTTCTTGCTTTGCGGAAGAAAAAGATAATCATGTTTCTACTGCCAACCTTTGTACTCGCTATCCTCTCAATAACCTACGCCGAACGGTTTCTCATATTCCTTACTCCACTCCTTGCCCTTGGGTTCGGCTATATCGTCGGAGGTATCTGGAAACTTCACTGGCTCCACCGCGGGTTAGCCTGGGCGGCCGTTGTCGCGGCAGGATTAGCTCTGTCTTCCCCGCTATACACTTTGCTAACGGCAGCAACGGCATGGCCAAAGACTGAAGCTTCACGAGTTGCTGGCATGGTCCAAATGGCAGAGCAAACACCAACAAACGCATTGATCTGGACGTTGTGGGATAATGGTTATGCTGTGAATTACTTTGCGCGTCGCGCCACTATCAGTGACGGCCAGATCCACGGATTGGAACAGTCTCGTATTGCCGCGACCCCCATGGCTACCACTAATTCACTCTTCGCTGCCCGCTTTATGCGATTCTATGCCGCATATGGCAGAAAAGGCATACAAAGGATCAGGCCTGTCGACAGGGACAATCCAGAATCCTATCCAGTCCCGACCATGGGTAGGCCCGTCTATATGTTCCTGGACTCCATGACCATGGCGACAGTGCCAATCTGGTATGCCTTTGGTACAAGTGTTACAAACGATGCTGAAACTGTATATCAACCGTTCTATGGTCTCCTGCTGGCACCTGATGGTGTGTACGGTCCACAAGGCCTCATCGTAGATACCGGGGCAGGCATTTTGCGAGACTCTACCAACTACTGTGGCCTTCGCCAATTCATGGCGCGTGAGGCTGAGGGGGCTTGGATAAAAGAGTATGACCGTAAAGATGGTGGCTGCTTCGAAC
>JBAXMA010000281.1:0-5014 GCA_037134535.1 bacterium | reverse complement strand
GTGCAGAAGATTCTCCGCTCACCCAGAGACGTACACTCAGCATTAAGAGGCAGGATGATAAGGCTTCAGATCACAGTATCAAGATGGCGCAGCAGGAAGCCGCTCTGCAGGGAGGGGGGAGGAAAAGAGCTCCTCTCGCACCAGGCCAGAAACCGCCCGAACGATTTGCGTGGGCGTGGTGCATTGTCAGTGTTGCAGCGGTGATTGTTATCGCATGCGTGATGTGGGTATTCACAGTTCAGTTGAGGCCAAAGGACGAGAGAAAACTCGCCTGGCCTGACAAAATACTGAGTTTTAACGACACTTTCTACAGAAGTGAGCCTGAATGGAAAGTGTTTTGAGTAAATTTCACGGATGCTGAGCTTCAATATTCTTCCTCTCAAATGAAAGGGTCTTTTATGAGCGCTAACACCATTGCAGTAGATTCCGCGAGCTGGGAGACCGAGGTTGTAAAGTCAACGGTGCCGGTTCTTGTGGATTTCTGGGCCGAATGGTGCGGTCCATGCCGCGCGCTTGCCCCGGCACTTGAGGAGCTTGCTGTTGAACTGGCCGGTAAACTGAAGGTGGTCAAAGTTGACATTGATGATAATCAGCAATTGGCCGTGAAGTTGACTGTTGGCAGCATTCCTACTCTGATTCTGTTCAAGGACGGCATAGAGAAGACCAGAATGGTTGGCCTCATGAGCAAGACGGCGCTTCAGGCAAAGATCACCCCGAACCTGTAAGTGGTGTAGTACTCTTTGCAGGAAATCCACGCTGGCGGGCAGCTTCGAAGAGAAGCAGCGTTGCCGCAGTGGACACGTTTAGTGAATCGGCTACACCGGCCATCGGAATCCGCACCTGCTCGTCCGCCTGTTCCATCAGATCACTTCTAAGTCCGTATTGCTCCGCGCCAACCGCAATAGCGCAAGGCTGCACAAAATTAATATCTGTGTAACAGGCTGAAGCGTGGGGCGTGGCGGCAATTATTCTGACGTGGTTCTCTTTCAACCAGGCAAGAGCTTCTACTGTGGTTGCCTCCACGACCGGAACCGTGAACAGGGTTCCGGTGCTCGCGCGCACCACGTTTGGATTGTTAATGTCTGTGGTGCCATCGCATACAATTACGCAGTCAACGCCAGCGGCGTCGGCAGAGCGCAGGATGGCGCCGAGATTGCCCGGCTTTTCGATGGCTTGAGCCACAATCAGCAGTGGAACGGGAGAGAGCTTCAGGGATGCCAATGTTCTTTTTACGGGTTGCGAAACGGCAATCAGTCCGTCGGGCCGGTCGCGATAGCTTATTTTACGGAATGGCGTTTCATCAACCGAGTAGAGTCCCGCGCCGCTGCTTCCTGCACGCCGTATCAGATCAGGCTCGTTTTCACCAAGAAAGAACGTTTCGCAGAAATACAATTCCTTGATCCGTACTCCGGCGTTTACTGCGCGCAGAAGTTCACGGTAGCCTTCAATCAGGATCAAACCGGCCCGATCGCGGTGAACGCGATCCCGTAGTTTGACCAGGTCTTTTATGCGCGGGTTCGAGGCGCTTGAAATATGGGATGTGCCGGAAAACTCCATGGTCATGTCAATCCTGTACGCCTTTTCTTCTTTTCATGGGATCTGAAGCGAGAGACCTCGGCAAGAATCGAGCTCACGATGTTACGTTCCGGCACAGTCTTGATGTGTCTGCCGCGTACATAGATTGCGCCGCGTCCATTGCCGCCGCAGACGGCTATATCTGCGTGTGCGGCTTCGCCGGGCCCGTTTACGACGCACCCCATTACCGCAACAATAGGGCACGGTGAAGCCGGGTGTGACCGGATAAATCCTTCCAGTCCGGCTTCCACTTCTCCGGCAAGCCGGGTGATGTTGATTCGCGTTCTGCCGCAAGTCGGACATGAAATCACATTTGGCCCGGCCGCCCGCAGCCCTAGAGAGCGTAGCAGAGCCAGGCCGACTCTGACTTCGTTGTGTGGCGTGTCGGTAAGAGAGACCCGGATGGTGTCCCCGATGCCTTCTGCCAGCAGGATTCCCATGGCTGCGCTCGAGCTGACCGTTCCGTAAAGAAACGTGCCGGCCTCGGTAACGCCGAGATGCAGTGGATAGCTGGTCTTTTGCGAGAGCAGGCGATAAGCTGACACGGTGCGTAGCACATCTGACGCCTTGACGGAGATCTTTATCTCTCGCCAGCCGCAGTCCTCGAGCAGTCTCACATGTCTCATCGCGCTTTCTACCAGGGCTTCAGGGGTGGGACCTTTGTGTTTCGCCAGAAGATCTTTCTCGATGGACCCGCTGTTGACACCGATGCGGATTGGTACCTTTCTGCCGGCGGCTGCGCGAACAAGCTCTCTGACTTTGGCCGGACCGCCGATATTGCCGGGATTGATGCGCAGGCCATCCATCCCGGCGTCAAGTGCCATCAGAGCGAGACGATGATCGAAATGTATGTCAGCTATCAGCGGAATATGTACACGGGCGCGGATCTTCGCAAGAGCTCCGGCGGCGGCTGAATCGGGCACAGCCAGTCTCACAATGTCGCAACCCAGGCCTTCTACCTCCAGGATTTGTCTGACTGTGGCTGCGACATCGCGAGTGTCAGTCTTGGTCATTGTCTGCACACTGACGAGGGACTTGCCGCCAATGGCTATATCACCTACGTGGATGCACCTGGTCTTGTGTCGTGTTGTTCTCATGCAGTCACATTTTAGCTGCCGGTTGAGTCAGTGCCACAGCTGGTTACTTGCCGGGTTCGGGATTAGCAGGTTGTGTTGGCGGCAATATTGGGTTAGTCGACCAGTCAGCCGACAGAACTATGTTTGTGGCTGCCTGCTTGACCGGTTTGTTCCTGTCGTTCATTTCCTCAGCATCGGGCTTACCGGAATTTCCCAGTATCCTGGGCAGCAACTTGACGTCCCGCAATGTGAGGAATAGGACTGCTGCAATCAACAGGCATGCAAATACATTGACCATGGTATTGATGACCCGCGGGTGGGGTTTGCGGCGTGTTACCATTTCCCAGAGCGCAAACACGACATGACCACCATCAAGAATCGGAAGTGGCAGCAAGTTGAGGATTGCGAGGTTTATGCACAGGAAGCGGATAAAACCCAGAGCGTTGAGCAGACTGGTTTGAATTGAGTTCCAGAGCGTCATGAAGATCATGACCGGTCCGCCAAGCGCACCGGCGGCCTGCTGCGCCTGATCTCTGGAGACAAGGGCGCTGAGAATGCGATGAATGGATTTGGCGTCGCCCTTGAGCTGCGCCCATGGGTCCTTGTTCTCCATCCACGGCACTCCTCCTGCCCTGCCTGGAGCGAGGTCGGTTCCGATCACCGACCGCGCACTGGCGATCTTGTGATTGTAGAGAGGCGTGACCTTCAATTCAATGAGTTTACCCTGCCGCTCCACCGTGAGATTCAGTTCCCGGTTGGGACTTGCGGCAACGAGCCTGATAAAATGTTCATGACTTGCCACTTTCAGGCCGTCGCACTGCTTGATGATGTCGCCGGCCTGAATCCCGCCCATTTCTGCAGGGCTGTTCCGTCTGACCCTGGCTATAACGCATAATGTGGAGCGATCAATGCCGGGGACGATCTTGAGGGGTGTATCTTCCAGCTTCTCGGTTGCAAGTGAAACTGATCGCTCGCCTTCGGATGTGAGGACAGTAAGCGTTACGCTGTTGGTTCTGGCTGCGAGGTGGCATTCGGTTATGTACTCAGTCCATGACGACACCGGCCGGGAATTTACGGCCATGATCGTGTTGCCGGGGCGCAGACCAAGCTGATATGCCGGGCTGTTGGTGGCCACGTAGCCAATCATGGTGCTGCCCTTGTGGATTTCCTTGTCGGTCGGGACAAAAAATATTATCCACGCCAGTATTACTGCGAGGATGACATTCCCGAGCGGGCCGGATATCGCAACCACAATCTTTTTCCAGAGCGCAATGGAAGGATACTCCTTCAGTTCCTCTTTTGTTTCTGGTGGAGTCTTGTCTGTCTTGCCTTCATCGGCTTTACCGCCTTGAATGGTGGACATGCCTGATGGATCCAATTGGGGCAGGGCGACGTATCCGCCAACCGGGAACCAGCCGATCTTGTAGGTTATTCCATTTATCTTCTTCTGCCAGATCGCCGGCCCGAATCCTATTGAGAAAACTTCGACCACGAGTCCGCAGAGTCGAGCAGCCAGAAAGTGGCCGAACTCGTGCACAAAAATGGCAAGCCCGAACAGGGCGATCAGAATCAGTACATCAGCAAAACCGGAGATAATATTCATATTGTCCTGTCATCATGGTTAATTTCGCGTTCTCGCCCGCCCAATAGTCTGATCTCTTTGACCGGATTCTGTACGTGCCCATTCATCGGCAGCCAGAATTGCGTCCAGCGAAGGCTTTCTGACCACATCATGACGGTTCATGACCCGTTCCACAAGGCGCCATATGCCTGAAAATGCAATTTTCTCGTCAAGGAACTTCTGGACTGCCACCTCATTGGCTGCGTTTAACACGACTGGCATTGTGCCGCCAGTTCTGGCCGCTTCCCGCGCCAGCTGCAGACAGGGGAAGCGTTTTGTGTCCGGTTCGCAGAAATTGAGATGGCTGATCTTTGCCAGCTTAAGCTTCGGCAGGTTGCCGTTCAGCCGCTTTGGCCAAGTGAGCGCGTATTGAATTGGAAACCGCATATCCGGCAGGCTGAGTTGAGCCAGCATGCTGCCATCTATGAACTCCACGAGTGAGTGGACGATACTTTCCGGGTGGAGCACCACATCGATACGGTCCAGCGGGATGTTGAAGAGCCAGTGCGCCTCCATGATCTCAAGGCCCTTGTTCATGAGTGTGGCTGAGTCCACTGTTACCTTCCGGCCCATATTCCATCGGGGATGATTCAATACCTCCGCCACGGTCACTTTACGGAGATCGATTTCGGGCCGTGCTGCAAATGGTCCGCCCGATGCTGTCAGCCAGATCTGCTTCACTTCTGCCAGTTCTCCACTACCGGTTTGTCCCTTGAGGCTCTTTGCTTCCAGGCACTGAAAA
>JBAXMA010000280.1:0-5057 GCA_037134535.1 bacterium | reverse complement strand
CCCATGAAATAACCAAAGCCGTATTCCGGCCCTATATTGTTCCCTGGTTTATCACTGACCCCGGCCCCGTATCCCGGACCGAGATTCCCGTAGGCTGCGCCCTTCGCGATCCAGACATCGTCTCGTGTTGCCAGAGTCTTGCCGTCGGGCTTGATCTTCTTCAGCAGACCTGCCCTGGCGGGGTCCGGATCCTCGCCCAGGAAGTCAATCGTGGACACGTTGGCATGCCCTTCCATATTCGACTGACCTGCGAGGATGAACACCTTCAGCGGGCCTTTCTTCTGAGCGGCCCACGTGGAGCCAGCCAGCATCATTGCGGCCATTCCAGCCAGCATCACGCTATAGTTGCCGATTCGTTTACCGACTCTCATTGGTACCTCACTTTGTGCCCAGATCCTTCAGTTTGATAAGTTTGGGCGGATTCTTGTCATTCTCAGCTTCTTTGATCATAGTTCTGATTTTCTCCAGCGGCCCTTTCATAGATTGTGCGGTTGATTCGTTAACAGTCCACGCCTTCTCGATATCCTTGAGGACGGGGAGGGCGGTTCCGCCATATTGCTTTAATACGTCCATACAGAGATCAACGGGTGCACCCCAGTTACGCCAGTCCATTGCCGTGAAACACAAGGGTATGCCTTCCTCGATATGATGCTTGGCGAGCATCTGAACTCCGGCCACCCTGACGCCTTTTGCGAACATTTCTCCGCTGGGAGCTTTTTCGGAGATGGAACGGAGGATATCAGGAGCCAGCGCCTTGATGTCTTCAGGAGTGAGAAGTGGATACGTGGATCTCATGCAGCCACGCGCGCGGCCGTCGTCATTATTGACCACTCTGCGGATTGCCGGGTATAGCAGATTCCGGTCGATGCCATCGATGGATTTGGCAAGTAATCCGGCTTTGCCCAATGCTCCGCCCGGATAGAATAGAGAAAACGCAAGACCTCGAGTCAGGAATGCCCTTGGATCTTCCGGATCTACGGCGGCACAAGCCTTTAGCATATCGGGTACCACAGTTTTGGCTGGTTCGCCGATGCTGGCCAGCGCATCGCCTGCGCAGACGCGTAGCCAGGAATCCTTATGGAACAACAGGCCGGCCAATACTGGCACAGCTGGCGCTGCACGCTCTTTGAGGTAACCCAGCGACTGACAGGCGCCGATACGGGCGTTTGCATCTTCGCCTTCAACCAGCTTGACCAACTGCGGTATCAAGTCTTCGCGCTTCTTTGCCAACTCCTCGGCTGCCGCGATACGTACTGCCGGAGACCAGCTTCCGAGGGCTAGCAACAACTCAGGGGTACTTGCTTTGCCGGCATCGAAGTGCCCGGCCACAAGTGCATCCTTTATATCAGTATCGCTCAGCCAGTTCTTGTCGTTTTGATCTTTGCCTGTAAGACAGATCTTTCGCAGGGGCAGGGCATAAGTGAGCATATAGCTGGTTGTGGGGTCCCAATATCCGCCACCGACCCCGCCGCCTTCGCCCTGGTTGACGAAAGAACCATCCCACCGCCTCGCAAGATCGTAGTACCAGCGCATTTCCTGCAACATCGCCGCCGCAGCCTTTGGCCCTCCTCGGGCTGCGCCTATTCCTGCCCACTGGTAGCCAAACTGGTTGCCTGTGTGTCCCCATTCCCTATTATCGAGAGCGGCTACCGCCATCTTTGAATAGAATGTTACTCCGGCGCCATTGCCATAGAGGTCAAACGCAATGGCAGCTTCGCCGCTCTTACCGTTATCATCATGACAGTTGATTTCGGGCTGATGATCACCATATGGAATGCCGCCCTTGTTGATATAGTAACTGAAAAAAGTATTTGCACGATCAAGTGCCTGGTCGATCTCCTGGTCCTTTATGCCGCATTTCTTAGCAAGCCCCAATGCCATGTAGCAGACGAGTCCGGCCTGGTTGATCGCGCCGTAGCCGGGAAGAGTTCCATGGAGTACGCCGCCATTCAGATCAGTCCATGCCATGCTCGAAGCCCATGTACCGATACGGCTTTGTCCGAGCGCTGTAAAGTGGGCGTATTCTTTGACCGCCGGTAGGACATATTCGTCCTTCGTCGCAAGATAGTATTCAGCCAGAAAGACGCATGTGTAGCCAGTCATCCAGCCACCCGGGCCGCCGGGTACCCAGTGCGCAATGGAGAACTTGTTTGTTGGACAGATCTTATGCGCATAAGTCTTGAGAAGACCAGCATACTCAGGATTACCAGATGCCAGTAGTGCCAGGTAACCTACTTTACATCTCTCGTCGATTCTGGTCGTGGCAATATACCGGCAGCCTTCCTCCAGAATCGTTTTCGATTTCGGGCAGTTATAAGGCGCCGTGTCGCTGTAGGCCCCCATGACCTTCATCTTGAGCTGAATGTCATGCTGCTTACCTGGTCTGCCCTGAGAGGAGTCGAACGGGCGCCAGATCTTCAGCTTGAGAATGCCTTTAGCTTCTGCTTCATCAATAGCCAGACCGAAGACGCGGCGGGCGTCTTCGGTAAAAAGCTTTTCATCTACACCCAGGATCACATCATTTATCTGCATCACACCGTCAGCGGGCGATCCCTTGTCGATTGCGGTGACAAGTATCTGTCTGGCACCGGTGGTGTAATTGTCTTTAACGTACATCCACCCGCGCATGCCGGTTGGCCCCAGATTCCAGTCGCCCCCCGCACCGGTCCTGGCCTCCTTCGTTAGATCCGGCGGCGAAGCAGGAGCATCAGCAGCCCCGGAAAGTGGCACACAGGGCAGCAAGGCAAATAGAATAGATATACCAGAACGAACTATTACATTTATCTTCATGTATGCTTCTTCTGAGAAACCCTGAACATTTGTGTCTCAGCTCCGTCTTTACCCATACCACGGCCGGTCACGTTTGGCTGCTCCGTCAAGCGCCTTGCGGGCTATCGCGACATCCTCGGCTATTTCGAAGTCGTACATACCGGCAAGAATGAAGTCAGCGCCGTTCTGGTAACTGTACGTGAAGGCGCTTCTTGGCGGGATTGCGCCGGCGGCCATAACTTTGAATGCGATCCAGGGCTTTTTGACATTCTTCATAAAATCAGCTGTTTCCCTGGGATTCTTGCACCAGTAACCCGGAACCTCGGAAGTTGCCCCTTTCAGGTCTTCTGGCTTTGGTGCACTGGGGTAGTTGTGATGGTGGAAGGTCTTGACGTAGAAATCAGCCTCTATTTTGTTATCCTCGCAATACTTGATCGTGTTCAGGTCGTGACCGCCGACACCAGCCGGGATATCCTGCCGTTTGATCTGCTCCAGAACACGGGCGATCAGGTCCTTCTTGCCATCTGCGGTCAATGGGTCGCCCTGTGCGCCGTGAATATACATTCCGTCAACGCCCTCCATTGCCAGTTTGCGGACCCGCTCGTTGAAGTCTTCAGTGCTGCCGGCGATCATAGGTGCAACGATCCAGTGCAGTTTGCCACCACGTTCATTGCGGTACTTTTTCAGGATTCCGAGATACTTGTCGTCAGCCTGGGTCATAATCGTATTGATGCCGTTCTTTTCGGCTATTGCGAGGGTTTCCATAATCTTATCGTCAGTGTTGTAGTGCTTCGTCAACTCATTGACAAAGTTCAGGTCTCTGGCGTGCACGTAGAACGTGATCAGGTTACTGCCCATGATCAGGCGGCTGATTGACAACTTGCCGATCTTGCCTTGCGGGAAGAGCGGTGCCGCATCAGCAGACTTCGGGGCAGGGACCGCTTTGTCGTCAGCGTTGGCAGTTCTTACAGCATTAAGCGTGAACGCGCTTCCGGCTGCTGCCAGAAGTGAAGACTTTGTGAACTCGCGACGGTTCATTTTCTGTATCATTGATGCTCCTTCTTATGCATTGTTTCAATGGCTTCTGCGGCAATGCCGGATCACGGTAAATTCTCCAACTCTGCACCGAGCTTAAGCCACGAAACTCTCTTTGCCAGTGTGTTATATATCGATATGACGCAAACGGCAGCAATTGCACCTGCTGCGAGACCGAGTCCAAGGCCGACCAGCATGCGGTAGTGCGGAAAGCCCCGGATTTGTTCAATGATGGGCAGGGCAATACCCTCATAAAGTGCCAGATAGATCACTGCCGGCAATACTGCTCCCCCGCGTACTGTGTGAGTGCTGCCACCGGACAAGACGACTACTGCCAGTATGGGCACTGTCTTTGACACTACCCGGTACAGAAGGAGAAAGATCACCGTACTCAGGGATATGGAGCAAATTGCACGAATCACTACCGTGATTGTATTGTAATGTGAAAACATAAAGACTGACTGAAAGAGAAACAGTAGAGCCAGAAATACGCTGCCCCAAATCGAGATCAGAAATGGTTTTTTGATTGTGAAGCGCATGACTGCAAGTGTTCCGTTCACCATTCTGCTGCCAATCGCATTCACCAGTATCACTGCTGTCAGTAATCCCAGGTATCCCAGCAACAGACCGGATTGGGGCGGTTTTACGACTTCTTCGCCCGCGTTGAGGTTTGAGACATAGGGCAGAATTGACACCGTGACTCCTTCAAGTGCAGCCATTATCCACACAAGGAGCCATGGAAGTCTTTCTATTTGCAGGAGTCTGACCATTGGAAGTGCTGTCCTATGTTTCCGTAATGGACTCCCCAAGTGAGCACGAACATCACAAACACCAGCGAGGTTACGGTGATAACACTTGCGTCTGCAACGACGGCACCGAAGTAATTCTTAAACGTCATCGCGGAAGCCATGGAAATGACAGGGGAGTCGATAGAAAGGACGTAAATGAGGTAAATAGCGCCGACACCAGTGAACAGAGTTGCCACGCCCCTGTAGAAAGTGGTCCGGATGGCCTTTGTTGTCACATTAACGACGCTAAGCCTGTACTTTTCGATGATGGTCCGGAATCCATTGTAGGCCACGATAATGAAGGCTGATGTTAGACCGGTCTTAGGTGACAGGTGAACCAGAAGCAGGGCGATTACGAACAACGCCAGGTCGTAGGCTGCAGAGATCAGCTGTGTCGGAACCAGTGGTACATTTGCCAGTTCGGGGAATATTCTCAACACCTTGCTCTGGCGATTACTGTAGGCG
>JBAXMA010000279.1:0-5073 GCA_037134535.1 bacterium | reverse complement strand
TTGCGGAACTCCTTGAGAAGACGAAGGGTGAACTCGGGACGACGACCGCATCGTTGAATACGCTTGGCGAGCAGAAAGCTGCATCGGAGCGCGAGCTTAACGCCAGGATTAAGTCGTTGTCGGACCGGATCACTGAACTGGCCGCGCTTGCTGAGCAGAAGAAGGTAGAGTTTGCCGGTCTTTGTGACCTGCAGGAGAAGACAAAGAGTGAGCTTGGGGTAACGAATGTTGCATTGCAGGCGTTGCGTGATCAGAAAGCCGCCTCTGAGCATGAGCTCAGTGCACGTATTAGCTCGCTTGAGAAGGACCTTGCGTCCGCGACTGAAACGCGTGCTCAGACGGAAAGAGAACTGGCCGCAGTCAGGCAGAAGCATGATGTGGTATGCAGAGAGAGCGGTGAACGCGAACGTGAACTGAAAGCACAGGTTTCCACTCTCGGTGAACGAGTGAGTTCCTTGACTGAATCCCTTGATTTTACCAGGAGGGATCTCGAGGAGAAAAAGACCGCTTACCAGGCTCTCCATGCCCAGAGGGACGCTGAGATGGAAGCCCACAGGCAGCAGTTGCAGGACGTGAAACAGCTTCTGGTTGAGGATGTCGCCAGGAAAGAGACTGAGTCGGTTGAGGATCAGGAATTCCTGAAATCAATAGAGAGCGCATTTGGCGGGAGAGCTGCGGTCGTTGCAAAACGCTCGGAAGAAATGCGCAACGTCGTCGGTTCCGATTTTGAAGAACGAATGACCCTTTATCGCCAGCAGAAGCAGGCGGTTGAGCAGCTTGGACCGCTCAGTACAGAGCTGGATCGTATCAGGGTACAGTATGACTCGGTCCAGAGCCGTTCGCGCGAGATTGAAGAAGCTCTTACAGCCGAGGTCAAGACTTTGCGCGAACAGAATAATGGCTTGCGCGCTGCGATGGAAGAAATTGAGAGTGAAGCCTCGAGGAACCGGGCGATAGTTGGTGAACTGAAGGATCGGAGCAGGAACGGTGAGCAGGAACTGGTAAAACGAATCGAGAAACTGCAGGAGCAGAATCAGGACCTGAGCAAAAAGGCAAATGAAGGCGAGCTCCGGCTTGAGGCGCAAAGCAAGCAACTGAACGATGCCGAAGTGGAGTACAGGCGCCATGAGGACGAGCTGAAGCAGAAGGCGACTTCGTACGAGGCGGAAGTTGTCGATTTACGGCAGCGCGAGGCTGATCTGTCGGCACGTCTGGATGAATTGCGCCAGAAGAATAACTCAGACCTGGAAATTTCAGAGCAATTTGAATGGGAAGCACGGCGGCGCGAGGCGGCGCTGTCCGAAGATCTGGTCCAGGCGGAAAGGGCTCGGTCCGAGTTCTTAAAGGATGTTGAGGAAACCAGTCTGGCCCTTGAAGAGGCGAAACGTCAGATTGCAGGCCTGACCGATAAGTGCAGCTTCCTTGATAAGAGCAGGGAAGAAAGGGAGCACGAGTTGTCCGAGCGGGTCGCGGCGCTGGAAAAAGAGCGGCAACTTGCAGTGGCGCAGGCGCAGGTCCTTCAGGATGTTGTTGAGAAAGAAAAAATTCTCCAGCTTGAACTGCAGACCGGCAGCAGGCAGAAGGAGGAATCTTTCACGAAACAAATCCGGGCTCTGTCCGAGAAACTGGAGGCAGGTGAGCGTCAGCGCAAGCAGCTTGAAGCCGATCAGAAGCGCGCCGTCCAGCTTCAGGAGGAATTGCTGCAACAGAAGAAGTCGATGCGTGACGAGCAGGTTCGCGCCGCCGAACTGGAGCAGAGGCTCTCAGACGTAAGGAAGGCGCAGGAGAGTTCTGATCTGCGGGGCCAGCAGCTGAAGGATGAACTTACACGATGGCGGGAGGAGCTGGAAGAAGAGAAGACACGAAAGGAACAGGCCGAAGCTCTTCTGGAGCAGGAGAAATCAAGTGCAAAGGACAGTGCGGCTCACAGCCAGTCGGAAGTTCAGAGCCTGATGCAGAGGATCGAGCAGATTCAGTCAGCTCATGATGATACAGTTTCGAGGCTCGAGGAAACCTCGCAGGCATTTGATCGCGAAAAGACCGCGATGGAAGATTCCATGCGCCAACGCGAGGTGATTGAGCAGGAGTTGCGTAGTCAGCTGGCGCAGATACGGCAGGAGTATGACACCATGGCCGCTGATCTTGAGCAGAGGGCCCTGCAGCTTGAGCAGCAGCGGATAGGTTACGAGGATGAGCAGGATAAGAACAGGCTCAGAATGCAGGAACTGCAGCAGCATATTGAGCAGTTGACTCAGGACGGCAAGACCATTGCCGCCAGACTGGTGCAGCAGAAGAAGTTCTATGACGAGGAACGGGAACTCCGCCGCCAGAAAGAAGTGGAGTTGATGCAGCAGAAGAAGGCCCTGCAGGATGTGCAGACTCTCTCACGTCAGAAGGAGCAGACGTTTACTCATCAGAAGAAACTTCACGATGATGAACTTGTACGGGCACGTCAAAAGGAAGAGACGCTTTTGCGGAGAATAGAGCAGCTGCAGAAGGATTGGAGATCCGCAGCGGGACGGCTGGAGCAAGTCAATAAAGAGGCGGCAATACAGCGTAAGGACGTAGCGGTGAGATTCCCGCGTGCCACTCCGGAAGACCCGGCGGCCCGCAGGGCGGCAGTCCCCGATACCCGTAAGAGCATTGTCCCAGCCGATATTTCCATGGAAGATGCCGAGCCGCAGGAAATTCTACGCTCGATGGAAATGAAGGCGCAGGCGGAACTTGAAACATGGCAGCGGATGCAGACTGTCAGGAAGCCCGTTACTCCGGTAGTGATTGAAAAGCGTGAGCCGGCACCAGGTCCGGGAAAGATTGCAGATCTTCCGGAGAAAAGCGGTCCTCCTGCTGATAGCTCAAGAGGCGCACTGCCCGGAGATCCGCAGAAGCCCAAGGAACGTTTTAAAGTCAGGCCCTGGATCAGCTTGAAATAGCATGTCTGGCAGGACCTTGCGTCCGGACCTTCAGACGGGCTGAGATGGAGTAACTGTGGAAGCACCACCCAGAATGACTGAGCGCATTACCGCCGAGCTTCTTGCCCCTGTCAGGCGCGACATCGGCAGGGACGGCGACACTTCGCTGGCTGGCAAGGACGCATTTGCGTCGCTACCAGTTCTCGGTGCAGTTCGACAGTTCATCGACAACGAGCGGCGACGTACCAGGCGAATGATCCAGAGCCTGCTGTTGTTGTTTGCTGTTGTGCTCATTGGCTTCATTTCAGCATTCATTTATATCGCTGCAGTCCAGATGCGACAAGTGAGGACCAGCCTGGAGAACGGGCAGAAGACGATTGCAGCAGCAGCGTCGCAGATAGATGTAATGAAGAAAGACATTACGGATGAGGCACAGAAGCTGAATGCGCGACTGGCGGATGGCGGGAAGCAGGCAGAACTGGCGATGACAGCCGTTAAAGCCCTCGATGCCAGCATAACCAATGCCGTCATGGAACTCCAGATGCTAAAGCGGAATTTGGATGGTGTTGATGACCTCAAGAGCCAGAACATCAAGACCCTCAGTGATTTAGACCTGAAATGGAACTTACTCAGCAGCCGGATGGAGACGCTATCAAAACAGAACTCGTTGCTGCGGGCGAGGTTGGAAGGACGTCCTGATGGTCAGCCCCCGCCTTATGCGCCGGTCATGCCGCCTGTCGTCAAGGAGAAGGGGATATCTTTGGACATTGCGACATCTAATGCTGAGCGCAGGATAAACTGGCGTCTGCCAATGCCTTGAAGACCGTGAACCTGGAGGTGTGTTATAATGTTGTCAAACTGGCAATCAGTCGTGTTTCGTTTTTTGGGACCGGTATCTGCTGCAGTAATTATGCAAGGTTGCACAACGGTGCCGTCTGATGAAGACAGGACACAAGCGGCGGTCCAGACTGATGTCAGCAACATGCATGAAGATCTCAATATGCTCAGAGGACGGGCTGATCATCTTGAGGCACAGACCGAGGAATTGCGCATGAGTGTACGCGCTTTGGGATCTGGTGACGTTGCCGGGAAGGCGGCTGTGGAAAAGAGACTCAATGCTATGGAGTTGCATATCAGGGCGACCGACGAAGCTCGTGAAGCGGACAAAAAGGACATTATTGAGAAACTTAGCCAGAAACTTGCTGATGTCATCAACAGGAACCGCGGTTCGGGCGAGCGTGAATCCAGCCGATCAGCGCAGGGCGACATTCCAGCGGGGGCCATAAAACACGTCGTGAAGGACAAGGAAAGTCTGTCAGTAATCGCGCAGAAATACGGTGTTACCGTTAACGCGATACTCGAGGCTAACCGATTGAAGAATGCAAATGTTGTGAGGGTCGGTCAGGTCCTGGCTATCCCCCGATGACGAACTTGATCTATCCGTTGCTGTTCCAACCCGTCTACAAGGATTACCTCTGGGGCGGTAACCGTATTCAAAAGAAGTACGGGCGTAAAATTCCGCCTGGAACCTATGCGGAGTCATGGGAAATATCAGACCGGCCGGAAGGAATGAGTGTCGTAACGAATGGCCGGTTTGCCGGGAGAAGCCTGGGCAGTCTGGTGACTGAATTCGGTGCCCGACTGGTGGGAGACGATTTCGCGGGAAGGCGATTCCCCCTGCTGATCAAACTCATTGATGCGCGATTGCGGCTCAGTGTCCAGGTGCATCCGTCGGACGCTAACGCTGCCGCCGTCAAAGGAGAGCCGAAGACTGAGATGTGGTACGTGCTTGATGCCTGTGCCGGGGCGAGGGCGTTCGTTGGTTTAAAGAAAGCTGTTACCGGAAAGAGTTTTGATCTGGCTGTTCGCACTGGCTGTCTTGCCAGCATGTTGAAACCGGTAAAGATGGAGACGGATTCCGCAATCCTTGTGCCTGGCGGGACGGTGCATAGCATCGGCGAGGGGCTGCTTATTCTTGAAGTGCAGCAGAACTCAAATACCACTTTCCGTGTCTACGATTGGGGGAGAGTCGGACAGGACGGCAAGGCTCGACCTTTGCACGTTGCGGAGGCAAAAAAGAGCATAATCTGGGCCGGACGTTCACCTGTCAGGGCTAGACTGCGTGTGACTGCAAGAGCGGGCAGGAACATTGTAAGGGAAG
>JBAXMA010000278.1:0-5106 GCA_037134535.1 bacterium | reverse complement strand
TGGAAACGCAGCTCGCCGCCTCCCGCGCCACCGCCGCCAACCTCCTCTCCGCCCTCGTCGCCGAACTCACGGCGACGTGATCCGTTTTCATTCCTGCCTTGATCGCTGCTGGCCAACTGCATACAAACGGAATCCGGTGCCCGCCCTCCCATATATCTGCTTTATGTCCCCGGAAGATGTAATTAGGATGATGTCCCTTCTTCTCCAGCTCCGGTATACCCGCAGCCGGTGAACACCCGTTGTCGCTGGTGAACACCACAAGAGTATTTGCGGCAAGTCCGTTCTTGTCCAGTGCCGCCATTATCTCGCCAACACATGAATCCGTCTGCATGACAAAATCGGCATAAGGACTAATGCCGCTTTTGCCCTGCCATTCTTTTGCAGGCAAAATCGGAGTGTGCGGCGAGTTGAACGGCACATACATGAAGAACGGTCGACCATCCTTCGAGCCGCTCGCCTTGGAGTTAATAAATTCAACTGCCTTTCGCGTAAGCTCCGGCAGGACATTTATCGCTTCAAAGTCCGGAGCGGCTGCACCCGCGCGAACCCACGTCTTCCTTGCAGTCGGAGCCTGAGTGAAATGATCATTTTCTATGAATACAAATGGCGGCATGTCCAGTGATGCCGAAATACCATAGTAATAATCAAACCCGACGGTTGTAGGTCCCTGTCCAACCGTGAGGTTTCCGGCCCCTACCGGCATCTTCATACCAACGTGCCACTTGCCAAAGCACGCCGTCGTGTAACCCTTCTGCTTCAGGAGAGAGGCAACCGTCAGCCTCTGTGCGTCAATCAAAGGAGCGTCGTACCCATCTAGCACTCCGCTCTGTAACCTTGTCCGCCAGCTATACCGGCCAGTCAGCACACCATATCTTGTCGGGGAGCACACCGATGACCCGCTGTGAGCATCCGTGAAAATCATTCCGCCGGCAGCAAGTTTGTCCACGTTAGGCGTGGCAATTTTGCCTTCAGAATTCAGGCACTTGATATCGCCATAACCCAGGTCATCACAAAGAATGTAGACAATGTTGGGCAGCTCCCCCTTTTGCTCAGCAGCCCTAACCCTGTTCGGAAGAGCCAGCGCGACAGCACCGATACTGATAGTCTTAAGAAAGTTGCGACGAGTGGTGTTCATATCCTTACCCGTTAGCGACACAAAGTGACGTTATTTGTCGCATAAGTGTTCGATTCATCGCAAATGAACCAATGTCGTCGTATATCGGTGAAACCGTGAAGACGGCCTCCGCGGATCCATCAACGAGCCTTTGCCTGCGCCTGGATGACTGGCCATTGTTTCATGAAAGCGTCGGCCATCATGGCGTGCCCCATTCCGTTCGGATGAATTGCATCCCCACCATGACATTCTTTAACCTTGGGTACCATCGTCTCGCGGAGGTCTACTACCCAGACATCCTTGCGCCCATTAAGAGTCATCATCCACTTCGCATAGCGGGCCATGACAAAATCGTAGTACTGATATGGTCTTTTATAGCCGAACTTCATGTCATCTTTCTGAGCTTCCTCTTCAGCCACGGCATTCGCCTTCGCGACGGCTTCTTCTTTCGCCTTCTCGTCGGCTCCTTCGGGTAATGGCCCTGTATAGCCATAAGGAGGCGCTGTAATTAGAATCACCTTTGCTCCAGTCGCGTGTACTTTCTTAATAAACGCCTCAACGCCTGCCTTGTACGCATCCAGACGCTTCTCACAGTAGGGATGGTAGATGCCATCATTGATGCCATAGCAGGCGACGACCCAGACGGGCTTAACGTCCGCCAACTCGGCGTCAATGTGCGTAAGAACGCAAGGGCGCGGCCCGGGGTGATCTTTCTCGCTGATGCCCGATAGCGTCTCGCTGTTCCGGCCATGATTGATAACACGCCACGAGTTCGACGGCGCCAGATTGTTCAACTGGTTTGCAATGTTCCGGACATAGCCGCCTGCCCTGGTAATGCTGTCGCCAAGAAACAGAATAGTCTGCGGCTCAGGCTTGTCCGTCTTCAACTCTTCAGCGCCAGCCATTCCGCACCACACCAGACCAACCAGCAACCCCGCCATCATACCCGGTCTCAATCGCATATTTCACACTCCTTATATTTAATGTACGAACAGTTCATGGGTATCTTATAGTGATGTTTACGTCGAGTTCAAACATCATGCGTCGTGATAGTTCCGGCCGTGCAGCCTATTCCAGAGTCGGTTTTGCTATTTCACCGCGCAACTGCGCCTCCCCGCCCTCTTTCTCGAAAACACCATAGAACATTGACGCGGAATCAAGCCAGAGCGTGATGCGATGCATGTCTTCTTCGGAGAGCTTGACGTCGTGATGGCCCTTGTTCAGCATCGCGTACAGTCTCGAGGCTCTCGCACCGAACTCACCCGGCATAGTCCGGTACCAGTGTTGGTCATTCCAGTTGCCGCGGGCCCCGTAGTCAGTGAAGGCGTAATTGATCAGGCTGTTGTACGATGCGTACCACTTATTCGCGATCGGCTCCTTGTTCAGGTTCGGCGCTTTGTCTTTATTCTTGTCGTGACAGGCGACACAGTTACGGTCCAGTACCGGCTGGACAAGGATCGGATAGCTGAATGGCTTTGAACCACTGACATCCGCCCTGGGCTTTGACGGCTCACGTTTAAAAGCTATGGGTGTTCCACTCCCCTGCTCCGGTGCACGACTCTTCGGTTCATGACAACCCTGACAGACGAGCCGCTCGCCTTTGCGGGCGTATGTCGCGGACCGCATCGACTGGACAGCCATGCCTTTGTCGTCCAACGCCTGGAAAAAAACTTCACGATACGCCGGCACCACAAAGTACGCACTGCCGTCATTCTCTACCGGGACCGTCCCCAGAACCCAGCGGCATGGTACAACTGAATCACCGGCTTCGGCTATACGCTTACCAGTCTCATGCGGGGAGTGACCGGACGGAACCGACATCGGCAGCAGCTGGTAGATCCGCAGCTCCTTGATCTTACCGCCCTCCGGCCATGGCTTGATGCTGCTGTAGACGTTGACAACGGCCATGGTTGCCTCACCCATCGCACCAGGAAGAACCTTCTCAGTTTCCACGGCCGATACGGAAGTTGCAGGCACACTCACCGGCGGTGTTGGCCTCAGCGGAATAGGGCTCATGCACGATATAAGCGGATCACGGTAGATCAGTTCCTTGTTGCCAAAGCTGTCGACCAGGTAAATGCCATACCTGCCCTGCGTACCCTTTGCATTTCCGACCTGCACGCCGGCATCGTAGACGCAGAGATAGTAGTTCTCCGATAGCGGCCATGGCGTGCCGTACACTTCCCTGCCTCCCTGGCTCTCCGGAAATCCGACGTCCGGTGTCAGCCGTTTGACTGGCCCCATGGCGTCATCGTCCGGAATCCTCGGATCAATGATTATCAACGAACCAAAGCACTGTCCATGATGCGGCGCAGCCAGGGCCACGTACTTGTGGGAATTCGGGATTGCGTGAACTTCAAGTTCCATGTCAGGCCGCATGCTCCGTGGCGCAAAATTGCCGTGCACTGCCCGCGAATCAGATCCGTTCAATGTCGTGATCCACGGTCCGTGCGCCACGCAACCGTGCCGGTCCACGTAGTCCCAGCGGGTGTAAATGATCCGGCCGTCGTGCGTCACGCTCGGATTCCACTCGTTGCTTTCATGAAAACTCAACGCATTGATTCCTGTACCATCCGCTGCCATATCGAACAGGTTGTATAGCGGGCAAGCCCTGCCGCAACGCAGGTAACCACCGCGTCTCTCCGTGATGAACGCAATCCGCCCGTTGGGCAACCAGCATGGATCAATGTCATTCCATGTTCCATCCGTAATCTGGCGAAGCCCGCCGCCATCATTGTTCACCTTGAATATGTGATATGCGCGCCCTTCATCCCAGTGACCGCGGGATGGATCGGTGTGGAAGACCTGCACGGTTCCGCCCTTGTTCTCCACATAGGAAAAGAGAATCTGCTTCCCGTCAAATGAAACAGCCGGCGACAGGAAAGAGCCCCCACCCGTCTCAGTGCCTGAGCGACGGTTCTCGCCATTGTACGATACTGCTGGATTCTGAACGGGCCCGCCCGACAACTTCTGCCCCTTAAGCCTGCCGCTCTCGACAATGGAGTCAGCAAGAACATCCCTTACCTTGGGAGAATCACTGAATGCGTCTTCCAGAGCATAGAGTCCACCGCCAGGGGCTGCAGCTATGCCGTAGAACTGATCGCACATGTGATTGTAAATGGCACGGTGCCTTTTGATGAAGAGAAGTTTATCGAAATCAAGCAACGGATTACTGAAGGCAAGCTTCCGACGTAGCGCACAAGCGTCCGTGAACAGAGCTCGCCTGGCCACGGCATCGGTGATGGCAAGATCAGTCCCCCGCTTCTGAAGATCTGAAAGCTGTTTCTCCAGCGAAACGAGCTTTCCTGCCGCAGTTCCTGTCTTCAGATCCGCAAGAAGGTTCACAGTACGGCGCAGAACAACATCAACCGGATCGCGATCCGAAGCCAGAATCAATGATTCCTGCCGGAACGTTTCCTTTGCAACGCGATCAAACGCACCGCGATTGGCGATGTCATGCTTTAACACTTCGAACTGATCCTGAATCTCGATATCCAGAGGTTTATCGGCTGCAGGAAGATTGCATGCCAGGCAAATAGCGAGAAGCATGGCCATTCCGGCGCATGGACGATGATTACTGTCTCTTGATTCTGCCATCCTCCGAAAATAGACACTTTAACCATGAAATCAACATTTGATTCTGTGTCTTTTCCGGCTAGCGAGTAGCGCCGTCATCACCAGTTCGGGGTGTGGGGGACTGGTTTAACTCTTCAGGGACGGCTTCCTTCGCAGCCACAGTCGTAAGTGAGTGATTTTCACGTCCGTCATTCTTGACATTTCAGCAGTATTCCAGTCTTATTCAGTTCCAATGAAATAGATAAAAGGACTTCTGACATGAGAATGAGATTTGCAATACTGCTTTTCCTTCTGTTCGTCTGCACGACTTCCTTCGCCGGGGATGCATCCACTGGCACCGTTACGGCTGCAGAACTCGGCTTCGACAAACTCGTCTTCGTCAAACGCTACACCTACAACGCGAATCACTACTACAC
>JBAXMA010000277.1:0-5109 GCA_037134535.1 bacterium | reverse complement strand
TGCTGCAGCCATGTAGGAAGGCAGCTTGCTGCCGATGCGAATGGAAAGAAACTGTTTGCACTTGATCGCGCGTCCCCCTTCGTCAGACTCCGGCGGGACAGGCAAGCGCGCTTCCTACATGGGAAACACAGAACCATGCGGCTTGACTGCTGCTGCAGCCATGTAGGAAGGCAGCTTGCTGCCGATGCGAATGGAAAGAAACTGTTTGCACTAAAACGCGCTTCGACCATCGTCAGACTCCGGCGGGACTGGTGACTTTGTCGTTATCTAATTCGACTAACTATCCCGTACTCTTTGTCGTTAAGTAATTCGGAACGCAAATAGTTTGACGACAAAGTTTACGAGGTAGTTAGTCGGCGGAGGCTTGGGGACGAAGTGTTGGAATCGCTTCACACTTATTCCCACTCTTAATCGGTTACACTTAATCGACTCGTTTAGTCGATGATTCAGGAAAGCAATAACCTGAATCTACTTTCGCGGCAGGCCAAACTTCTTGTTAAACAACATTTTGAGTTTCCTGCGCTTACCGTCAACCGAGCCGCTCGGATCATGGCAACCTGAGACAAAGCAATCGGTCTGATCACCGTAGCCACTCGTTGTGTGCGACGACGGCCAGACGGTGTCATGGACCGTGACACTTGTTCCGCCCTGATGACACTCACTGCAGCCCTGGGCGCCCGCTCCACCAGCATGACAGCTAAGGCAATGGCTATTCAAATGGGATGCCGGATGCGGATTAATGTGCCCTGCGATCCCCGTATGGCATACCAGACATCGCTCATACTCGGGTGTTCCGACGTGGCATGTAGTGCAGTGATTCGCCACATTGAGCCCGCCCGCACCGTGCGGGTCAGGATGTGCTGCGACACCGCCCTGATGACAGAGCAAGCATTGCTCATATTCGGGCGTTCCGACATGGCATGTATTACAATGGTTCGCCACATTAAGCCCGCCCGCCCCGTGCGGGTCAGGATGTGCTCCGAGACCGCCCTGATGACAGAGCACACACTGGTCGCCCAGTGGTGTACCGGGATGGCAGCTGCTGCAATGCTTATTCTTCCAGCCAGCGGCGTGCGGGTTCGGATGAGATTCAACGGCAGAAGCATGACATAAAGCGCATTGCTCGCCCTCCGGAGTTCCGCTATGACAACGGCTGCAGTGCTGCGCCAGCCAGCCGGTTCCATGCGGATCAGGGTGAGTCTCCAAACCATCCTTGTGGCACAAAACGCACTGACTTCCTTCCGGACTTCCGTCATGGCACTTGGTGCAATGCTGACTCAACCATCCGGCGCCATGAGGATTGGGATGAGTGCTTATGTCGGCCTCGTGACAGGTGCCGCATCCTCCGCCAATGACTTCCGATGAATGACATTTATCGCAATGCCGCTGTTTCCAGTTGGCATTATGAGAACGCGGCCGTACTTCGTCGTGGCATCCCTTACAGGAATCTTCCTCATGACACAACTGACACTTAGCCCGGTCCCACCCGGCATTTACACCGTGTGTTTTAATCCTCCACAGGTTGTTGTGTGAAGATGGTTTGGTGTTCTCATGACATTCCCTGCACGTTTGCTCGTTGTGGCACACACCACAAACCGCCCCGGAGGAATCAGCAGCAGCACCATGACGCTGCTGCCAAGCCTTGCCATGGCTGGCTGGTCTGACCAGCGGATCCATGGCGACATGGCAGTTATCGCAGGACTTTGCGCTCTCATGGGCTTTCTGCCGGATCCTCAGCTTCTCCGCGCGCGATATTTGCGGAACAGTCTTCAAGCCGGCCGCGAGGACGCCATCGTGGCAATCGGCACAATTCTTTTTAAGCGACGCTGTGTGTGTGAACACTCCATTCGTAACAACGGCCGTTCTGGCATACTTGGGAAGCTCATTAAGATTCTTCTGTTTATGGCAATACCCGCAGGTCTTGAGGCTGATCTCATTCGTTTTGATCATGTCGCCATGACACTCTCCGCAAGCCTTGTGATCCGGCTTCGCAAAGCGGCCTTCCTTCAGCTCTCCGTGGCATGCGTCACATTCAATTCCATTGTCTTTGACGTGAAGCACATGACTGAACGCAAGGCTGAACTGGTCCTTCTGCAGGCATCCCGCAAAGGCCAGAACCAGAATAGAACTGAAAACAATGAATAGTCGCTTCGTCATATTGTCTCTTCTCAGAAACGGACCGCCACGGAAGTTCTGCCCCTGTAGCTGAGGTCTTCTGTCTCGGAATTATCTTCTATTTCCCCTCTGAGCTGCAAAGAAACAGCCCTTGTCACATTCCACTTCACAGACATATAGTAGCTATAGGAGTCAGGGGAACTCTCGAATACGGTACCATCGCCGCTGATACGCACATCACCCGCGTCTATTGTGCCCTCGAAGTCAGAATACTGATCGTATACATAGCGGAAATATCCGGCACCCGCTGAAATCTCCCAGATCTTCGCATGGCGATATCTTACCTCACCGCTCACGCCAAAGAACCTGTCACCATGATCGACATCCCAATACTCACCGGCAACCGACGCACTCCACGCCTTATCGGGCTCACAGGCCAGGGCAAGATCATATCGGACGTAATCCCTGTTATTCAGGTCTTCACTGCCCTCAACAATCCTCAGTGTAACTCCGGGCGATATATACAACCAGGGCAGAATGCTTTTGGAAACTGTTCCGCGGACGTAAGTGTAAGGCTCACGGTTACCCAGGACGCTGGCAAGCGGTGAATACTCTCTGGACTCACCCATCACACCACCCCACCTGCGAACTCCTAAAGATGCATCCAGGTCGCTCTCCGCAGGTGCATAGAACAAATCAAGTCCAGCTGTCTCAAAACGGCCATTCAATGCCGATACCTGAAGGCGATTTGCAAGACTCCATGGCAGCTGCTGCCGCATGTCCAGCGAATAACGCTCGTCATCTACAGCAACGCTTTCGTCATGGTAACAGACGTAGGTAAGGCGAGTCTGATTCTCGGCCCACGGGCGACCTATTAATGACAACCCGCCGGCCCAGTCGCCATCAACGGATGAGTAGTAGCTGACAGGTCGTCCGAAATACACTCTTCCGCCAAGCCAGCCGTTTTCGAAAGCCATGAGCTGTCCACCATCAATGTGAAGGCTGTCCGCCGTTTCAACGTATTGGCGACCGAGGCGTACTCTCAAGCGCTTAGCCTGATCATGTCCTTCAATATATGCCTGATAGAGGTAGTCGTCCATGGTAAGGCTAACATCATCAAGACCTGCAAAGAGGTCATCGGCCAGTGAGGTTGATGTGCCATCGAGATCCCTGTGCATCTTCCCCGAGATATAGAAATCAACATGACGCCAGGCAAGATCGGTTCCACGCAGGAAGATGTATTCGTAAATGTCCGAATCCTTGTAATCGCCGGCGGAATTGTAATCGTAGACGGTCCGCGACTGACCTGAAATCCTGCCGATATACCAGGAAGAGTCCGTCTTGGGCTCCGAATGCGTAACCGGAGGCAACATAAGCTGTAAGCCGGATACTACCAGCGCAAGAAGCCATGCACGCAGCTGAAAATGAACTACCATGCGGCCAGCTGGCCTTGTCTTCCCGGCGAGTTTCCTGATCATAAGCCCCTCTTACGACTTCAAGACGGCCGTAATTCTATAGCGAATGGCTACAATTGAAATGCTACCTGACGGACACCACCCAGTCAACAGTAGACGGGCGTCTTGGCGCAGTCCTCCGCGCCGAGACGCCCGCATCATAGCTCAAACTTCAGAATCAGTTACCAAGACCACGTACCTGCCACGAAGTAGCAGTTGTGAGGACATTTGCGCCCGACAAACGCGTCACATTGGTATTCATGAACCAACAGATAATCTGACCGGTCGCCGACTGCCAGATGAGATCGGCTGAACCATCCTTGTTGATGTCGCCAACTCCACGAATCTTCCATGCAGTCGCGGTACCCAGGACTGTATAGCCCTGCTTCAGAGTCCCGTTTGCATTCATGACCCAGCAGGCAACCTGGCCGGTCGGCAGCTGCCAGACGAGATCCCCAACGCCATCATTGTTGACATCACCGACTCCGACTACCTTCCACGTCGTAGTGCCTGCATAGATAGTCATGCTGGACTTAGTGGTCCCGTTTGCATTCATAAACCAAATGGCAACCTGACCGGTAGGCAACTGCCAGATGAGATCGGCCACGCCGTCTTTGTCAATGTCGCCTACACCGCGGATCACCCAGGTAGTGGTTCCGAAGTATATCAGTGATGAAGACTTTGCAGTTCCATTCGTCCTCATGTACCAGCAGGCAACCTGACCGGTAGGCAACTGCCAGAGAAGATCGTCCACGCCGTCCTTATCAATGTCACCTGATCCGCGAATCTGCCAGCTTGTGCTTCCCGGATACACCGTCTGCGTCGCAGTCTGCACACCGCTGGTATTTACCACCCACCAGGCAGCCTGCCCTGTGGAAGGTAGCTGCATGACGATCTTGCTCGTCTGAACAGCCTGCTGCGCCTTCAGATCGGCAATAGAGGCCTTCAACAAGGCAATCGCATAACCCGGGTTGTGAACTCCCTTGCTCTTGTCACCGTTCACAAAATTCCAGTTCCACGCCGCCTTCAACTGTGCCTTTGTACTCGTGTTAGTGGTAAGCGGACTGACTGTGCCAGAGGAACTGGTCTTCGTTGGCAACAAGGCCAGCACTTGCCACATCAGATTTGTGACCTCTGTCTGAACGCCTTCCGCGAAGTTCCCATTACCATCATAGTCACGATCTGTACGATACTTTAAATCGAACGTATCAGTCTCGTGACATGGCAGACAGCCCTTGGTGATGTCAACACCGTTGGTCGTGACCATCTTCATGGTGTGACCGCCGGCATACATCCACGAATTGCTATAGGAGGCGTTGGCATCGTTCTTGATATCCACCATATGGCAACCAATACACGAATCTTCCACTGCCGCCAGATGCGGGTTGAGCGGCGCACTGATCGTGAGTCCGCCGTACTCTATACCATTTACGCCGGCTATCATGTCGGCAACAGGACTTGCATGCGGACCAAACGATGTCGGATAGACCCAACCGGCAACGTGCTCGTCCGCGCTTGTAAACCGAGTACGATGGCAGTT
>JBAXMA010000276.1:0-5131 GCA_037134535.1 bacterium | reverse complement strand
CCGTCATGCCGGATCCCGGCGCGCGGATGCGCGACCGGGTTCACAGGGCGCTTACCTTCAGTACAGAAGGATAATGGATGTTACTGCCTTGGAAATTGAGAAACACAAGAGCTGTTGCCTGACAGTGCACTACGAGAACTTTGTTGCGGCACCATACGATGTAATTGCTGAGATTCTAGAGTTTGCCGGACTTGATAAGTCTCAGGAAGTTGACAAATACCTGAAAGTTCTATCAATTTACGATAGGAATACAAACTACACGAGAGAAATCAGTCATCTCGAAACTGATGACCGTAATTCAGAAATGCAGATGATATTGCAGGGTAAGTATTTGTTTGGAAGATAGAAACCTGCTTTGTAATGCCATACTTGATGGGCTGTGTTTGCGTTCTCTTTCATTCCAATATGATCGCCTGTTTGAGCTTATGGAGAGAGGCAGTTCTTTGACACCACGGGCTTTGTTTGCGGACTGTACACGGCACGAGCTTCTGAGTAGCCACGGCGTTATGCCATTATGTGCCAGTCAGTCGCAGGGTAATCTTTGAGAATCGGAAATCAGAACTATCCTATGCTCAAAGTAGCCATAGTTAATGCTGTGTACCCGCCTGAACCCGTTGTATCGGCTTATATAGGGCGGGATCTGGCGCTGGAACTGGCAGAGAATGGTGCACGAGTGACTGTCTTGTGTCCGTTTCCAACGCGACCGTATGGCGCGGTGTACGGTGAGAAGGCACAAAGAAAGGCAAGAGTAAGAGGTAGGAATCGAGAGAGTAGGGGCGGGAAAAGATGTGGAATCGCGAGCGGTAGAAGAGGTGATCATGCATTGGAGGTCGTCCGTCTGGATTCCTTTACAGCACCTGAATCCAGACTGGTCAGTCGCATGCGTGAGAGTTTTAGCTTTGGCTGGCATGCGTGCCGCTATCTAGAGCAACACCTCTCAGATGTGGACGTAATCTATGCAAATACCTGGCCATTATTCTCGCAGGCCCTTGTTGCCAGGTATTGTGCACGACGCGGCATTCCACTTGTTCTACACATTCAGGACATCTATCCTGAATCATTGTTAGGTAGGATCCCCACCATTGTACGTTGTATTGTTTCCCAGTATCTAACAGTTCTTGATCGTTGGACGGCAAGGCATGCGACACGGGTTATTGTAATCTCAGAGCACATGCGACAAACGTACTTAGAAGGACGTGGCATTGCTCCTGAGAATGTTGTAACAGTCAGAAACTGGGTCGACGAATGCCGATTTGCATGTTTGCCTTCTAGAGGGGAGGCGTGTTTACGATATCGTGTGCCAGAAAACAAGTTCACTCTATTGTACTTGGGCAATATAGGTGCGGCGGCTGGAGTGGAGTTGTTGATTAAGGCGTTTCATAACGCGCGGTTGAAACAGGCACAACTTGTAATCGCCGGTGATGGTTCAGCCAGAGTGGCTTGTGTGGCGCTGGCAGAGCGCATGGGGGCTGCAGATGTGCTCTTTGTCTCAGATCCGGACGCTTCAAATGTACCTTTGCTGCAGAGTCTAGCGCATGTGTTCCTATTGCCGTTGAGAAAAGGGAATGGAATGACTTCTGTGCCCTCAAAGCTGATGGCATATTTGCTTTCTGCAAAACCGGTGCTGGCTACGGTTGATACGGAAAGCGATACTGCCAGGTGCATTCTGGAATCGCAATGTGGATGGGTGGGCGAACCGGACAATGCCCAGTGGCTCGCTGGGAAGATGGCGGAGGTCTCGGGGATATCAGCAGAAGCGCTTGTCATGATCGGAATGAGAGGAAGGGAGTATGGGCTGAGGCACTTCTCAAAGGCTGTCAGAGTGAAAGAGCTTGGCGAAGTTGTGGAGAATGCGGTCAATGGTCGAAAGTCAGATGTCAGAGGGTAGAAGAGACCTCAACAGAATATCGCAAATGGATCAAGAGTCAGGGGTCAATGCTTCCAGCTCTGTAGTTCGATGCATGACGGATTCGGATGTCGAGGCTGTGGTAAGTTTACATATCCGGGCATTCCCAGGTTTCTTCTTGAGCGTTCTTGGCCACAGGGTGCTGAGGGAGTTCTATCGTTCATTTTGTTTTGATTCGAGTGGAGTGGCACTGGTGGCCGAAGACGTCAACCCAAGTCGCATCGTTGGTGTGGTTGCCGGGCCGGTAGTGCCAGAAGGCTATTTTCGACGTTTGCTGGCCAACCGATGGTGGGCATTCTGTCTGGCCTGTGCATCTGCTGTTGTGCGCAATCCAAGGATTGTGCCAAGGCTTTGGAGGGCCCTGTCTTATCGAGGCGCGCCACCAGATGACAGACCAAGGGCTTTGCTCAGTTCGATTGCTGTGTCACCTGAGGCGCGAAACCGTGGCTTTG
Source organism: bacterium (assembly GCA_037134535.1). Classification (GTDB taxonomy): domain Bacteria; phylum Verrucomicrobiota; class Kiritimatiellia; order SPBP01; family SPBP01; genus JBAXKQ01. The sequence continues at coordinate 2,773 of JBAXMA010000276.1, read as the reverse complement.
GGCTTTTGCTTGTTAATGCATGGGTGGATGCAGTTAGGATGCGCGGAGCAACCGGGTGCTATCTGACTACTGACGCGGAGAACAACAATGCTGTCAATCGATTCTATGAACGGGCAGGGTGGATGAGACAAGGATCGTTTAAGACCCTCGAAGGGCGGCGGATGAATATGTATGTGCTGGATTGGGTCGGCGATGAGCGCGGCATCCAAGGGACCGGCCTCCAGAGGACAGTCACCGGTGCCATGCTTTCACCATGATGAAAACGCCAATTATTACTTACGTTCCTTACTTATTTGTAATAAATTTCGGTAATGTAGACAATGCTGACAGACAAAGGGCGGGTGACCATTCCGATAACAATCCGGAGACGACTTGGACTAATGCCTGGTCAAGTACTCGAGATTACCGGGGAAGCAGGGTTTGTTAAGATGTACAAGGCGGTCTCTCGTGAGCAGATGGAATAGGGTCGAGGTTGTCTGGCGACCCGACTGAATGAATCCGTAGCCGCCTATCTCGATGCCACGCGGGGAAAAGTTGGAATTACCGCAAAACGGCACGCAACCTGCAGATGCAGGGACTGTCACCTGTAGTACGTTTGCACCCCTCCGGGGAACGGCAACGGACTGTTTCATTCGTATTGATACTCCACAAATGTTCAAACGCATCCTAGATGTTACGGCCTCGATCCTTGGCCTGATAATCTTGTCACCGGTGCTGGCCGTCGTGGCTGTCACGGTTCGTATCACATCGTGTGGTCCCGCGATCTTTCGACAGGTGAGAGTGGGGCAGGGAGGTCAGAACTTTGTGCTGTGTAAGTTCAGGACGATGAGAATGCAGGGGGCCGTGGACAGGAGAGAGCAGAGTGGGCTCTAGGGACAGTCACCGGTGCTATGCCTTCGCCATGACGAAAACGCCAATTATTACTTGCTTTCCTTACCTATTTGTAATACATTTCAGTAATGCAAACCATGCTGACAGAAAAAGGACAGGTAACTATTCCGATAAAAATCCGGAGACGACTTGGACTGGTACCTGGTCAAATACTCGAGTTTACCGAGGAAGCCGGGTTTGTTAAGATGTACAAAGCGGTTTCTCGTGAGCAGATGGAATCGGTTCGAGGTTGCCTGGCGACCCGACTGAATGAATCCGTAGACGCCTATCTCGACGCCACGCGGGGAAAAGTTGAAATCCCCGCAAAACGGCAGGCAACATGATCAGTGCTGTGGATAGTTCTGTTTTGCTGACATTATTCAAGGATGAACCGCAGGCCAGCCACTGTTTGGATGTTCTGGAGCAGGGCGCAAGAGCAGGAGAATTAGTCATTTGTGATGTGGTGGTTGCGGAAGTGGGATCGTTGTTCGCAACCTTTGCGGAGTTCGAACGAACACTGACGCCGCTGGGCATTCGCTATGATGCCATCACAGACCAGGCGGCAGACCTTGCCGGTCGAATGTTCCAGAAATATCGGGCGGATGGAGGTCCACGGGAGCACCTCATCACCGACTTTCTGATTGGCGCCCATGCGCTTAAACAGGCTGATCGGTTAGTGGCCTTTGATCGGGGCTATTTACGTAGCTACTTCAAGACTCTTGCCGTCGTGGTTCCGGGACGGCTTTAGGGTTAAACCTTCAGCCATGCGCGATCCTGGTGAAGCGATCCAAGGGACAGTCCCGAATGGCGCTAAGATAAGGTTGGTTTAGGACGTTTGCAAGGACAGGCGCTCCCGGCGGGCTTGCCCCGCCGGAGCGGGAATTCAGGCTTCTGCCAGGCAAACCGGCAGGGAGCCTGTCGAAATCACCGCGGATGCAGGGACAGTCACCTGTACTACGTTTGCGCCCCTCCGGGGAATGGCAACAGACTGTTTCATTAGCCTCTACACTCCACACATGTTCAAACGCATCCTAGATGTTACAGCCTCGATCCTCGGCCTGATAATCCTGTCACCGGTGCTGGCCGTCGTGGCTGTCACGGTTCGTCTCACTTCGGTGGGTCCGGCGCTATTTCGCCAGGTGAGAGTGGGGCGGGGAGGTCAGAACATTGTGCTGTGCAAGTTCAGGACGATGAGAATGCAGGGGACAGGAGACAGGAGAGAGCAAAGAGCGAATGTCGAACGTCCAACAGTCAACACTGATCCCAACAAAGAGAAGAACAGGAGTCCAAAGTCAGAAGTCCACGCCACTTTCGAGGCCGGCGCTACGAATCGTGTCACTCCGATCGGAAAGGTACTGCGAAAGACGAAGCTGGATGAACTGCCGCAGCTGTGGAATGTGATCAAAGGCGACATGTCACTGGTCGGGCCGAGACCGGAAGTGCGGAAGTGGGTGGAGGCCTATCCGGAGCGATGGACAAAGGTGTTGATTGTGCGACCTGGTATTACTGATCCGGCGTCAATCGAGTTCCGGAATGAGGAGGAGATACTTGCTGCCGCAGCGGACCCGGAGCGACTATACCGCGAAGCAATTCTGCCCAGAAAATTGGACTTGTACGAGGAGTATGTGCGGACGCGAAGTTTCTGGGGGGATGTGGCCATCTTAATCAAGACGGTTTGGGCCGTAATCGTCCGCTGAGTTCAATCGTTTCACCTTCATGTGTGACCACTGTGTGGTCACACATCGTCGTCCAGACACATCATGGGAAACCGGCTCACCCAGAGGGTTTCCTCCAGAGGCGGACAGGCTGCCTCACAGCTATCAAGCCAAGGTGTTTCCGTGATCGTACTCGTCGTCCTTCGTCCTCGAAACAGGCACCAATTCGAGGACGAGGACGAGGACCG
>JBAXMA010000275.1:0-5145 GCA_037134535.1 bacterium | reverse complement strand
GGATCCAGGTCGCGAAGATGAACAGTCCGGCGAGGATCGACGGCAGCGCGGTCATGTGCAAACACATTCTTGTTCATCCCGCCCACTCCAAGGAGTCCCTTCCCGTACTTCTTGCGCCACGGGAGAATGGATGCCGCCCATGTGCCGACCTCGATCGGGAACATCGTGTTGACGCCGTTGTTGAACCAGGTCGGTATCAGAGCGTCGATCATTCCGTCGCAATCCAGCGAACAGATGTCCAGGCCGTACTTGCGGGTGAGGTCCGTGATCCGCTTGTAGTGCGGCCCGATCTTCGACTCGAAGACACTGGGTGAAATGCAGGGTCCGTTCTTGAAGCAGATATCCTCCCAGAAGTGGACAAAATCGAACTTCGCACCGGACTCCAGCATGCTTTTGACGCTCTGGTAGCAGAGCTCTGCGCAGGTGTCTATGATCTCGGTGAACAGGTCTTCGTCATCGGCCAAAAGGTAACAGCTCCCCTCGAAAGTGAGCATGCTCCTTATATTACCGTACAGTGCGCCGCAATGCAGTCCCAGCGGATTCTCGCGCTGGCCAGATTTAAGTCCCTCCAAAGCGGCCTTGTCCACGCGATCCTCCGACCACTGGAACCGCCACTTGAATTCTCTCTCCCAGATCTCACGATTCTTGAGCAGGTAGTCAACGTGCGCTGGTATGGACCCGGCATCCGGCTGGTGCACATAGATGACCCCATCCCCGCCCATCACATGCTTGGAACCGTCCGGAAACTCTGCGATCACCTTGTTCTCAAGCCCTGGCCTCAGCCAGGTGTCACCGCCGCACATATTCTGCCAGGTGAAGTCGAAACCCAGCTTCGAGGAGAGCGCGGTCTCTTTCGGGCTGCCATCCCAGGCGCCATCAATTTCCTCATTCGTGAGATGCCCCTCCTCGATCCACTTCTGGAGCGTATCGCCCCAGTACCCGAAATGCACGATTGGCAGACGGTCATATTTCTGATAGCGGAGCACGGCAAGCGCACGTTCACGATTAGTCATGTCTACTTATTTCCTCCACTTGCCGGTCCGTGAACACGAAGTTCCACTATGTGAACCGCTGGGCCGGCGCTGTTTTTGAGCATTGTTACCTTAACGTACCTTGCCTTCACTGGCGCAAGCACATGCTTGTATCCGTTCTCATCTGCTGGCACCGTGTTGGCCGAAGCATCCACTACTGTGATCCAGCTCGCACTGTCTGTTGAAACGGCAATGGTATACTGGTAGTAGCGCTTATCGCCCCAGAAGGTATAAAGCTGCACATCAGCAATATCCTTTTCTTCCTCCAGATCGACCATGAGCCATTGCGGCGCCGGCCCGGCACCCCAGTAAGTCGCGGGATTAACACTGCACTCCACCAGTCCATCTACTGCCAGAGTACTGAATTCCTCATTGACTTCACCTGATGAGCCAACAGGCTTCCACGTGGCAAGATTCTTCTCGTAGTTTACTTTCTGATAGGTATTTGTGAACGTATAGCCCAATGGCTTTCCTGCTGCATCAAAATATCTGGCGCGAATCTTGAGGCTCTGCTCCAGAACTATCGGCTTATCAAAGACCAGTGAACCGGTTCTGGGTTCATCCGCAATTGCCGGAGCCGCGCCGCCCGGAGAAGGATGCTCCTGCGTGTACCGCACGGTGCCGCCGGGAACATGGGTTTCGACCGACAATGTCACATTTGACGTGAATCTCCTGCCGTCGAACGCGCCTATGGGTATCACGGAGAACGGACGACACTCAAAGGTCTTACGCCACGTCAGCCATGGCGACTTTCCAGCGGAATCAAAAACTCTGGCCGCCACCGGGGTCGTATCCTTCAGCTCCAACGGTGCGCTGTAAGCTGGTGAACTGGCTGTGGGTTCTCGTCCGTCCGTTGTGTAACGCACCACGTATCCTTTAACACATGGAGTAAGCTCTAGACGGGCGGTGTCATTGAAGATCGATCCGCCACGCGAAACCGTCCCGCGCGCCTGCCAGGTAAGACGACAGAGCAGCTTATCTGCAACCTTATCCGTATCGACAAAACGCCAGTTGAAATCATCACTTTTCCGGCTGGTATCAACATTCCATGTCCGTTCATTGCGACGGGCCACGCCACGGAGTGTGTTCACAGCAGAATCACCGCCCACATTCCAGAGCGCCCACGTGGCACCCAGAACCGGGTCGGAAGGCTTGAGTTGAATGCCGTTGCACATGTAGATATTCCAGTCATCCCACGCGCAACCAAGCGACCATGGACAGTTTATGACCGTGTAGCCATCGCGAACCAGATCGTCAGCCCTGTAATACCAATTGCGCAAGTTCATTACTATGACATTCGCAGGTACATTGACTTTGTCGCCCTTGTCAAAACCCTCCCAGACGATCGTCCGCTTCCCTAGCTTCTTCACGGTGGTGTTCATGCGCATGATGAACTGCCTGAAGAGTGCCGCCGTATTCAAGCCGGTAATCTTCTTATAGGCGGTCGCCTCCGGCAGCTTTTCCCATGCCGTGAAATCCAATTCGTCCCCGCCAATATGAATATATGGTGAAGAAGTGAAAATCCCGGCGGTTTCACTCAGGATCGCATCCAGAACAGGATAGAGTTCCTGATTAGACAGATTCATCACGCCCAGACCAGTAAACTGTTTCGTTTCCGGATCTCTTGCGCCGAAGACTTCAGGCATGCATCGTTCTGCAGCGCCACAGTGACCAGGCATCTCAATCTCTGGAACCAGCGTTACGCCTCGCGCATCGGCATACGCCACAAGACCCTTAAGTTCACGCAAACCGTATCTTCGCGCAGGCCTGCCGCCATCACGTCCGGGAATGTTTTTCGTGCCAAGCAGCGGATACTTTGCCACTGGCAACGTCCACCCTTCGTTGTCGGTCAGGTGCAGTTGAAGGTATCGAACCTTATAAAGCCGGCAAAGTGTGACGCAATCGCGAATCTGTTCAATGGAGAAATCCCGACGGGCGACATCCAGTATCACCCCGCAGAAATCGGCATGCGGGAAGTCCCGCACAGTCATGCATGGCAGAAAGATTGTGCCATCCTCGTTGACCACGAGGGCCTGGAGAATTGTGGCAGTTCCTGCAACCGCCCCCTGATAGTCGCCGGCACTGACTTCCGCACGATCAGTGACCACAAGATCGTACCCGCCAGCCTTTCGTGCAGGGTCCAATGCCAGCACAAAGTCACCGGCCTTGGACGCATCAGAAACCACCGGCGGCCGCAATCCGATCACTGCCGAAACTTCGTCCGCAAAAATCTCTGCCAACGGCATCAACTTCGGGTTCTTTACCACAAGTCGGGTTGTACGGAATATGTCCATGGTGCCGTTGGTCAATGTAATAGATTGCGGCCATGGAATAATGCTTGGCTTTACCCGCTGCTGCGCCAGAGCGGGTATCGCAAGCCAGCCACACAGCAAACAGAGAGACAATGAACCGGCAGGAAATACGTGCTGAATCTTCATTTTGTAACGCCTCCAGACCATCGTCAATAAACATGCGATTAAATTGTGCCTTCTAGCACGGTTCTATTCATGTGGCAAGTCCTGGACAGGCGCGGTCCATGACTGGCGGCTTCGAAGTCCAGATAGAACATCCACATGGAGCAGGGCTTTTGGAGCACCAGTGACCTTCAGGGTGGAGTTCACGTCATCTTCGCGTCAGTTACCAGATCCTTCCTTCATAACTTCAATCCTTGCGACATCAGCGGCTTTGACGACAATCGCCTTTAGATAAAGATGAGCCTGCAGAAGCCTGTTCCTGGCATCATTAGCAGCCTGCCTGGCTTCAGTTACTGCAGTAGAGTCAATAGTGCTCCGGCTCTGCGTCCGCTCAAGCGCCTTGACCTTCCGCTCAAGCTCCTCCGTAGACGACCGCAATGCTTCAGGGTCAAGACTTGCAGCTTCATTTCTCGCAACCCGCTCCCATGCCGAGACAGCCTGACTATCGATATTGCATTTCAGCACAGTTCCTGTCGGGCACTGGAACAGATTATCCCTTTCGGTTACGATGATGTCCATTTCCTTTGATAACCGCGCCTTCGGCGAGAGCATCTTGCACAAAATCATCCACTGCGAATCGACTCGTCCATCAAAGTAGTACACCTCTTTCCACATCCTGTAGCCGGTGACTTCGACAACAAACTCCTCAGTACCACGCAAATTACCCAATGACCCGCACCCCGCGCCGAATACTGCCACAATCAGGAATATCCACACCGTTCTCATTCCGCCTCCCTCTCCGGACGCCGACCCGTCCATCTGTATACCTGCCGTCATCCTATGTGCAGCACAGCCAATCATCAAGCAGCAATCACTCCCATGCAACTTGGGCACGGTTCGAATACTCCTTTTCTGCTGGATTCCGTGCACCCGGTCACGGATACTCAGGAGTCGTCTTCTCAACAGGAGGGTTTTGTGTGCAGATTACACTCATGGTTGTTTTTGCAGTCTTATCATACCTCATCGGTGCCCTGCCCACGGCATTTCTGGTGGCAAAAGCCCACGGCATTGACATACGGAAAGTGGGCAGTGGAAATGTCGGCGCTACCAATGTCTTCAGAACCCTTGGTAAATGGTGGGGACTGTTCACATTCACGATGGACGCATTGAAGGGCCTAATTCCCGCACTGGTATTCCCTGCAATTGCCGGCGCCTGGCTGGGATATGACGGAAAGAGGGAATACCTTGGTCTCGTGTGCGCGGGACTGGCGGTCGCCGGTCACAACTGGCCGGTCTACCTCCGGTTCAAGGGCGGCAAGGGCGTTGCCACAAGCACTGGAGCCCTGATCGGTCTGGCGCCGCTTGCCGGTGCAATAGGATTAGGAACGTGGGTTTTGATCTTCCTGCCGACACGATTTGTATCGCTTTCATCAATTACCGCCGCACTGGCAGTCGCAGCTTCAGCATGGATATTCCACCGCGGAAATGGTCCGGTGTTGCCATCGGTACTTACCCTGCTCGCGGTAGTCCTGATTGTGCGTCATCGCGACAACATGGTCAGACTTCTGAGAGGTACAGAGAACAGGATCGAATTCGGCAAGAAGAAATAGCACGGAAGATCCGACCGCAGCCTCAGCACAATCCGTTCGCAGCCAGACCAATCAGGCTCTCACGAACTCAGGAACAGACACCCCGTTCGT
>JBAXMA010000274.1:0-5208 GCA_037134535.1 bacterium | reverse complement strand
ACTATGTGGACCGGCGTTTCGGATGGGACTGCCACGGCCTTCCGGTTGAATACGAGGTTGAGCAGGATCTGAAGGTCAGCGGTAAGAAAGAAATAGAGAGGCTCGGCGTTGACGTTTTCAACGAGAGCTGTCGCAAGATTGTGCTGCGTTACACCAGCGAGTGGCGAACAATCGTGACCCGTATGGGACGGTGGGTCGATTTTGATAACGACTACAAAACCATGGACCCCAAGTTCATGGAATCGATCTGGTGGGTGTTCAAGTCGCTCTGGGACCGAGACCTGGTGTACGAGGGGCACAAGATTCTGCCTTACTGTCCGCGCTGTTCCACGCCGCTCTCCAATTTTGAAACAAATCAGGGTTATGCAGAGGTCACAGGCCCTGCCATCACAATTCGGTTCCGTGTAAAGGGTCAGCCGAACACTTATATTCTCGCGTGGACGACGACTCCGTGGACTCTGCCTTCAAACATGGGCCTTGCCGTCGGCAAGGATATCATTTATGTGCGGGTGCAAGACAAGGAGAACACCTACTACCTGGCAAAGTCTCGCCTTCCGGCCTACTACAAGAAGAGCGAAGACTACGAATCAGCGACAGATCTCCCCGGCAGTGAACTTGTCGGCATCGAGTACGATCCGCTGTTTCCGTACTTTGCCGACAAGGCTGATAAAGGTGCATTCAAGGTCCACGCCGCCGATTTTGTTTCCACCGAAGACGGCACCGGCGTGGTTCATATTGCCCCCGGCTTCGGCGAAGATGACTGGCAACTCGGTCGTGAGAAGAAAATCCCGATCGTGTGTCCGGTGGACGCGGAGGGCCGATTCACCGCGGAAGTTTCCGACTATGTCGGACGCGGTGTCAAGGAAGCCGATCAGGATATCGTCCGCCGCATCAAAAAGGAGGGCAATCTGGTGCACCAGTCCTCCATCACCCACAGTTATCCGCACTGCTGGCGCTGTGACACTCCGCTGATCTACAAAGCCGTCTCGACCTGGTTTGTGCGCGTTGAGCAGATCCGCGACCGGATCCTTACTGTAAATGCCCAGACCCGATGGGTTCCGGAACACCTAAGAGACGGCAGGTTCGGCAAATGGCTCGAGCAGGCCCGCGACTGGGCTGTATCGCGCAATCGCTACTGGGGTACTCCGCTACCGGTATGGCGAAGCGAAGACGGCAAGGAAGTTGTCTGTATCGGCTCAATCGAGGAGCTTGAGAAGCTTTCCGGTCAGAAGATTACCGACCTGCACAAACACTTCATGGACAAGATCACGATTCCGTCCAAGCAGGGCAACGGCGAGCTTCGGCGTGTTTCGGAAGTTCTCGACTGCTGGTTTGAGAGTGGCTCCATGCCATATGCCCAGGCGCATTATCCGTTCGAGAACCGTGAGAAGTTTGAGCGTAACTTCCCGGCCGATTTTATTGCCGAGGGATTGGATCAGACCAGAGGCTGGTTCTACACACTCATGGTCCTTTCTTCGGCACTATTCGATAAGCCGGCGTTTAAGAACGTGGTAGTTAACGGCCTGGTCCTCGCTGAGGACGGCCGCAAAATGAGCAAGCGGCTCAAGAACTATCCGGACCCGATGACCGTGATCAATAGTTGCGGCGCCGACGCATTGCGGCTGTACATGATCAATTCACAGGTCGTCAAGGCTGAGGATCTGCGATTCTCCGAGCCAGGGGTGAAGCAGATCATGCGCGACCTGCTGATTCCATGCTGGAATGCATACAGCTTTTTCGTCACCTATGCCAATACCGACGGATGGACGCCTGCAAGGGTCACCGGCACCCCGAGTTTGAACATTCTTGACCGATGGATTCTCAGTTCGCTCGAAAGCCTGATGCATGATGTTGTTGAAGCGATGGATTCCTATGATCTGCAGAAGGCCGTGAGGCCATTTGTAAGGTTCACGGAGGATCTTACCAACTGGTACATCCGCAGAAGCAGACGGCGGTTCTGGAAATCGCAGGATGACGAGGACAAGGCCCAGGCCTATGAGACCCTGTGGTATGTTCTGCTGGAGTGGTCAAAGGTTGCTGCACCGTTTGTTCCCTTTATCAGCGAGGCCATGTACAAGAACCTGAAGACGCCGGACATGCCCGAGTCGGTGCACCTGTGCGATTTCCCGGTTGATAAAGGCAAGTATCGCGATGCGGCGCTTGAGGCGCAGATGAGCGCGGCAATGACTGCCGTTGGACTCGGAAGAGTCCTGCGCGCGCAGAACGATCTCAAGGGACGACAACCGTTGGGTGCCATGCACATCATTTCCCGATCCGCCGCAGTTCTCGAGGGCATTGAGGAAGTTGAGGATATCGTGCTGGATGAGTTGAACGTAAAGAAGGCTACGTTCAGTACTGATGAATCCAGGTTTGCGACGCTCAAGATGAAGGCTGACTTCAGGAAGCTCGGACCCCGGTTCGGCGGTAAGATGAAGGAAGCAGCCGGAATCCTGTCGAAACTGAGCGATGACCAGATATCGACACTGGCATCTGGACAAACCATAACCATCACACTATCCGGAGAGGATGCGGTTATTGAGCCCGGTGATGTCGTGATTGAGCATATTCCGCGTGAAGGACTTGTTGTTGCTGCGCAGGGCGGCTTTGTCGTTGCGCTTGAAACCGGCCTTACGCCCACGCTCGTGCACGAGGGCATGGCCCGTGAGTTTGTGAACAAGATCCAGAACATGCGCAAGACCGCCGACTTTGAGGTCAGCCAGCGAATCAGGCTCAATGTGTTCTGCAGCGAGACACTGCGCACTGCCATCAACGCATACGTTGACTACGTTAAGACCGAAACTCTCTGTACCAGTCTGTATTTCGTCGACTCACCGCCCGGCGAAGCCGAGCTTGTGGAAGTCAATGAACACCAGTGCTCGGTGCATGTGATGCCGGTGTAATGGGATCATCACAGTCTTTGCACGCGGTTTGACGGGGTGATGTAGAGAGCGGTGCGACCGCGCCAACTTGTAGCGCGAATGATTCTCTCTTGCCTTACATCCGGAAACGCAATTTCTTATTAACTCAAAAGGCATTATGCGGATTCCAATTGCACTTCTGGTGGATGACGGCGCACCGGTCAATCCGATGTTCTTCCACGATCCCACATACGAGCATGCCCTCTTGATGCCAAATGTTCTGGTTAGCGATTTCGCAGACCTTTGCGGGAAATATGGGGTGCGGGGTAAGTTCAGCGTGTTACCAATGCCGTGCTGTCTGGGTGGCATTGACGGCAAACTTAACCATGTCACTAAAAGGCACCTGGCTGTCTTCTTAAAGACCATCAGGAACCGTATTGCACCCCACTTTGATATTACTCCCGAGATTCTAACGCATTTGGCCGCCTATAAGCTGGAGGGGGGATTCGCTCATGTTTATGAAGACGAGTGGGTCGCACGGGCCACCATAGGCGAAATGACAGATTACATCGCTTTGGCTTTGGAAATTCTGGAGCATGTTGGCCTGACAGCTAATGGAGTCACCAGTCCCTGGAGTACGGGTGAAGATAAGGAAGAACAGTACGCGCAGGCAATTGGAAATGCTCAGTGGCGGGTTCATCAGCGCGCCGTTACCTGGTACTTTCTACATGTATTGGGCGATGGTCAGCCTCGAAAGCCTTCGGTGAGTCACCTGAATACTGTGACTGGACAGGTGGTCGTGTCGATTCCTGCCACGACAAACGACCCCTTCTGGGAAACCCAGCGGCCAATGTCAAATACGCGCCTTGCAGCACGCGGTGCAGCGAGGGATGGAGTGAACGCCCTTCTCTCGGCAGATGGCAAGAGCGGTCGAATCCCCGAAGTTGTCGACCGCAATTGCCCTGTGACAATCCTCACACACTGGCAGTCATTGTACTCCGATGGCACATACGCCGGGCTCTGGGGGTTGGAGAGATTGCTTAAGCGGTTGCAAAACGTATATGGCTGCGAGCTTCGCTGGATGACCTGCAGCGAACTGGCTGAGCAGGCGATTCTTTAAAGTTCCTATAACTGCTCTACTTGGGCCTGGATGCCACTTGCGAGCAGAGCATCCTTGTGTTGAAAGGCTAACTCGCGGTCTTCCACTGATGCAATGCATTTACCTTTTTCATGCGCTTCCCGAGTTACTTTTTCCGCAAGCGTCTCGCCATAGGAAAAGATCCGCATAACAGTCCTGACGACATAGCAGTAGTCATTGTGATTGTCGTTGAACATCACCACCTGCCATGCGGCGTCATCCAGATCTATCGAGCCGTCGGATATTGCCGGCTTGTCCAGAACAGGTGCCATGTGTGTTACTTCTGCTTGCCTGGTAGAGCAAGAGTATATGGCGGAGTCCACACATTGACCGGATATGCGCGCGGAAACAGCTTCTCTGGCTTCTTTGACTTAGTGAGGCGTCCGGCTTTTCGGGAGTCAAACGGTTTGAATCCAATAAGTCGGGCAGGGGATCCGGGTTTGAGACGGAAATCGCCTTTCGCAGGGGCTACAAACATCGGGTCGGCTATGATCGACCCTTCGTCCTGACCTGTACTCCGCCACTGCTCCCATGTCTTGTCCTTGAGCCTTACCGGTAGTCCCGCCGCATTCCAGTAGAGGTTGTTGCGAACCAGGCAGCTCTTCACCGGCCAGGTCGGCCAGGCATTGTCAACCAGATCACCCACGGTGAAGTAAATCAGGTTGTTCTCAATGGTCATTGAGCGGTGGTCTTCAATTGTGCCGCAGCGCAGCAGTGGCGCGCCGGGATCCAGGATCGGGCCGAAGATGTTGTTCCTGGCGATATTGTCACGACAGAAGTTCACGTTGAAGTCGTGGGTCGTCACGTTGTAGACGATGTTATCCTCGCAAATCCAGCCGGTGCTTGCCTGGTCGAGGTAAATACCCACGGCCCACGGCAGACCTTCCAGATTGTAAAGTATGTTGCCGCGCATGACAGAACCAAGCTGGAGTCCAAGCGTATAGATGCCGGCACCGTCGGTCAGCACCATCTGCAGGGCGTCATGGATCCGGTTATAGTTGATGACATTGTCATGATTGGGAGTAGGACTGTAGTCCCAGCTCCAGCCCATGGAAATGCCGGTGTAATACAGATCGTAGATATCGTTATGCTCAAGAGTTATGTGATGGCCATAGCCAACCCAGAGCCCAACGGCGGCCGGATTCATTCTGCCGAGGTGCGCAAGCAGGCAGTTACGGACTGTGTTATAGCTCGGAATTACATCCTGATCAT
>JBAXMA010000273.1:0-5214 GCA_037134535.1 bacterium | reverse complement strand
GCAATGTAGTGGAAGAGCGAGAAGGTATAGACTTTGTCGTTGTCCGCCCCACCTTCAAGAATCCGGTAGCCCGCCTTCAGAGATAGATTGTCGTTCAACTGCGACTCGACTCCTATGAACACATCTTCCGCACGACCTTGCGGTGCAGCCAGTGCTTCGCCGTCCATGACGACACTCAAAGACGGGTGGGCCAGCCAACGGACGCTGAAACTGAGCAGCGGAACGAACCCGAGGTCGGTCTTCTCGGAGTCCTGCCCGCCACCCTTCAGCTGGATTGCTGCATCACGCACTTTGGCCGCTACACCCGCGCGGCACTGCACCTTCGGCGAGTCATAGAAGAGGTAGCGGTACGTCAGGCGATAGGAGTTGAACTTGAATGTGGACTCCAGCGGCGTTCCCGCCGTAAAGGTTGCACCGTTGAAGTCCACAGGCTGGTCGAGTGCGCCATCCGATCGCATCGTCAGGAAGGCTGCAAGCAAGCCGATGTCGTGTTTGCCGGACAGTGTCGCCGTATATCGGAAACGGAAAGCCGGGAAGGAATCAGCGACAAGGTCCTCCGTCAGGGACAGCTTCGTGCCTGAATCGCCCGGTATTCTTACATCGTTGTAGCCGGGAAACACCCATCCGCCCTCAATGTCAACCGTGTGGGTCACATTGCCGGCATAAGCAGTCGCAACGCACAAGCCGACCGCACAGACTATAAGTAATTGCTTCACGTTCGCGGCCCTTTCTTAAGCTTGCAGTTGTCTGAAAGGCTTTCACCCATACTGACAAACTAAGCATTACGCTCCTGAGTGTCGCGATTTGCCGCCGCAGGCAGGGGACGTCACCTTCAGTACGGCCGTGTAATCAGCGTGGGCTGCAGCTTCATTTGCGAGCTCCACGTGAAGCACGATACCCTCTTACCGGAAACCGCCCCCAGCCGCGCCAGCAGGCTCAGCAACCTGTAGTTCTGCCGGAACACTCCATTCCGGCGATCAGATGCGGACCGCACCCGATCCACATCAGCCTGGATCAACCCCACTTGCCCTTGCCCATGTGGCCCTGAATTTCCGTCATGGAAAGCTTCATGATTTCATAGGCGTGTGCTGTGGATTTCTTGAACACATCCACGCAGCCTGCATCCAGATTGTCCGTAACGCCCTCTTTGCACACCAACTCCAGTTCGCGAGCCAGAGCAATCACCTTTGCATGAAGCATGTTGGTGTGGCGCGAACGCTCAACTAGCATAGCCGCAGCAGCATCAAGGTCGGCGAACTTCTCCTGAGGCGCACCGCACTTCGGACATTTCACCGGCGCACTGTCTCCATCATGTATGAAACCACAACCGCCGCATTTCCATTTCTTCATACCGTCCTCCTGTTGACTTCTCCTGCTTAACTCGTATCAACACTTCGCCACTTCTACGACTCGACAGGGCTAAAGTCAAGGTGTCGGACTATGCTGCTCCCTGAGTTGTGATCCCGCACCTTGATCCTGCTTCCCCTTTAGACCATCGCTTTGGAAGGGGATCAGGATCTCATTCCGGCGAAGAAACCATGGCATGAAGGGTGGATCATAGCGTGCCCACACCGGCTCACCCAGAGCGAGATATCGATTCGTGCCCATCCATATTTCAAGTTCGTTCTTATACCGGCGATAGCGGGATTCGCTCCAGCCACCGGAATATTTCACAGCCGCCATACGCCGCGCTGCTATCTGCCGCAAACTGATCGCCGGATCGTCAGGCACCGGCAGTGATTCCATTGTGTATGAAGACGGCATCATGAAAGAAATCGCCCAACCGCCCTGGACGCGCTGTTGTCCGACCGGCGCCGTCATTGCGATCTTTTCACTCACCGGCCGTTGAGAAACCGGGGCCGTCATCGCAATCTTCTCACGGGATTTGTTCGCTCCGGAAATGTACCCGAAGAGAGGCCGGAAGGCCACGTTACCGGCATCCGTGAGGGTCGCATCCACCACGGTCTCGGCCACAATATGAGCAGCATAGTCGCGCACCTCGAAATTGCCGGACTTTCTGACGACCTTATATTCTGCTTCTTTTACGCTCGTAGCACACCCTCCACACGCTAAGCACACCATAATCCCGATCGAAGTACTAATTACGACCAGTCTCATACTACACCTCCTTCTATGGCGAGGTCACGAGAGTTGTCGCCTGCACACTGCAAGTATTCACACGCCCTGAGTCTATTGCCTTTCCCTGAACACTGCAAGCATCGCACTGTCATAGATTCCGGGTCACTGCAAAGAGTACAACATACACAGTCTCTGTTTCAAAGGTGTGGAATATGAGGAGGCTGCCCGACCAGGACTTGAATATAGACGAAACGCTTGTCTTTATTGAGCTATAACCGCATAGGACACAACCGCGTTCACAAGATTATGGTAGGTTATCCGAAAAGGTGCCAGACGGCGACATAGCGATAAACACTGGGGTATCCGTGACACTCTTCGTCCCCACGCTTCGTCGGTTACGCTTAGTCGAACTGCTTATTACTCCGGCCATTAGCTAATGGCGTTCAGGAAGAACCGGCTCCCTGCCGTCCGTCAACCGACGGATGCGGCAGGTGCCTGAATTTCGGCTCCTGCGCCGCAAGGGTGCAGGGAGCCCTGTTCTGCATATCGACTACTATTTAGCGGCCGGAGTAATAGTCGACTATGTTTTAGCGACCAGCCCCATGCCTGTAGCTTCGACTTTCTTAACCCATCTTCACACGTCGATTAGTAACGTTATCATCGGGTTTAAGCTGGTTCTATTGTGCTGCGGGCTGGCGTATCGGTTCTCCATACCACATTCTCCAATACCTTGATGAGCTGGTCCCCGGTGTAGGGTTTGGTAAGCACGCTCTTGAATCCGTAAGATGCGAAATTTGCCATGATCTTATCGTCCGCATAGCCGCTGGAAGCAATCGCCTTGGCATTTGGATCGATCCCCAGAATAGCCTTGAGTACTTCCCGGCCGCCTATTCCTCCAGGTATGGTAAGATCAAGAATAAGAACATCAAATGGCGTGCCAGCTTCCATCGCGTTTTTGTACTTCTCAATGACCTTCCGTCCGTCTGTATAGGTGTCCACTATACAACCCTTCTTTTCCAGCCAGTGAGTAATAACCATAAGAACAGATTCCTCATCGTCCAGAACCAGGATTCTTCTGGCTGGTGGCAGGCTCGGAGCTTCTTCAACCGAAGACGCAATCTGCGGAAGGATTCGTTTTTCATGAGCCGGCAGAAAGATCGTGAAGGTTGTGCCTTTGCCCAGTTCTGAAGTCACAGCGATATGGCCGTTGTGCTTGAGGATAATGGAAGAACTTATCGCCAGTCCCAGACCGTTACCAACTTGTTTGGTGGTGAAATATGGCTCGAAAATACGGTCAATAATACTGGGATCTATGCCGAGCCCTTCATCCCGGACTGTTGTTCTGATATATTTCCCGGAGAGAAGATTGAGAATGTCCCCTTTTTGGAGCTCCACATTGTCAAGGGTGATATACAGGTGTCCGCCTTCGGGCATAGCCTGTCGGGCATTGATGGTGATATTTGAGATGACCTGTTGGATTTGGCCGCGATCCGCTTCGGCAAGCCACAGGTCAGGCGCCGCCTTGAAGACTAGCATGACATTGCTGCCAGAAAGGTCGAACTGAACAACTTCCTCAACAAGCGCTTCAAGGCTGACGTCTTCCTTCACGGGATCACCGCCTTTAGCAAAAGTCAGCAACTGCATGGTGAGTCGCGTGGCACGACCCAGTGAGCTACCGGCCTTTTCAAGAAGTTTGCTGCCAGGATGCCCATTTGAAAGCTCATCCTTCGCCAAGGCGATATACCCGAACAGCCCCATCATGATATTGTTGAAATCATGAGCAACGCCACCCGCGAGAACCCCGAGACTCTTAAGCTTCTGCATGTTTCGCAACTCTGCCTCAGCCTTCTTCCTCGAGGTGATGTCGTGAATCGCGCCCACAACGAACATGTTTCCTGACCCATCGATGAAGCGTGCCTTCCTTGTGAAGATAGTCAGCGTGCGGCCGTCTTTTACTGTAAGGGCCTCCTCTCGCACGTCAGGAATGCCGGTATCGAGGACCTGACGGTCGACCTCAAAGAAGTGCCGCATTTCGTCTGCTGGAAGGTCTTGCAAAAGGGTACTGCCTATTACGTCGCCTTCATCTAATCCGAGCATATCGTAGAAGGCACGGTTGGCGAGGACGAAGCGAAAGTCGCTGTCTTTGACGAATATGGGATCTCCGACCGTGTCCAGGATGGTGCGCATGCGTGTCTGCTCCTCCCGCAACGAACGCTCTGCCAGTTCACGCTCGGTGATGTCGATCGTATAACCCGCCAGCAAGGTCTTGGTATCCTGGACAATCGGGAACTTGATCGAGGTATAGCTGCGGCCATTCAAGACCTCATTTGTTTTAAACACCTCACCCTGGGTCAGCACTGCCAAGTCATCGTCGATAATCTTTCGGGCCAGTTCCGTCGGAAATAATTCAGCCATGGTCTTACCCACAATGTCCGAGCCTGAGAGGCCGATCATCTCTTTAAAACAATCGCTGGCGTGCAGCACGTGGTTTTCAGTGGGCGTCACGTGCTTGATGTAGGCATAAATTGGCGAGTTCTGTATGAATAGTTTGAATAGTTCGTTGCTCTCCCGCAACGCCTTCTGCGCCTGTTTGCATTCGGTGATATCCCGTATGAAGACGATGAGGCAACCGCCGTCAATTTGTTGATACTGGGCGCTGATCTCGACATCATAAAGGCTCCCGTCCTTCCGCTTGTGCCTGGATTCGAATCGATCCTCTCCCTTTGCTGCGATCTCACGAATGTGTGCGGCAGTGGCTTCGCGTGATTCAATAGCTTCCACATCCGAAACCGTCATCGCCAGCAATTCTATCTGGCTATAACCGATCATCTGGCAATAGGTGTCATTAACTTGCAAAAACCGCCCCTGCAAGTCCACTAGCCAGAATCCATCCAGAGTCGTGTTGAGAATGGTTTGAAGTAATTGCTCTTTGTCCACAGGCTTCACTTTTGCCTCTTTGCTCTCGCTGCTGTCATTCATAGCCGCAACCCGTCAATAACATTCAACCCGCACCACACGCCCATAGACTTCACAGTGTACTCTTCCCCTTAAAACGCTCAAGTCATAATTTCATCTCCATTGGGCGCAAGACGGAATTCTTCATGCTGTGGTTCTAGGTCATGCGGCCGAGCGCAG
>JBAXMA010000272.1:0-5222 GCA_037134535.1 bacterium | reverse complement strand
AAACAGCCAAAGGCGGGCTACCCTTCACATAATTCTGAACTTCACATTACAATCCTTATGTTGAGCTCAACATAAGGATTGGTTCAAGGACTGTGATGGCTGCACGGCCGTCTCAGAAGTCTACTGGCCGACGATCTACTTCCCGCCCTGCCTCCGTCACGACTTCGACTGGGCAACCGGCAACGGTGGGTGGGAATCCAACGTGCGATTCTACCGCATTCAACTCGCCTACGGCATGTCCCCCCTTCGTGCCGGCATCCGTTTCGCCGGCGTCACGGTGGCGTGGTTTGCCTGGTGCAAATGGACGCACTGAGAGTTTTGCGGGGCAAGGGTCGGAACACCAAGAAGAAGTGGCAAAAGCAGCGCAGGATTCCCCCCGCCTAGCGCCACCTGGCACAAGATGAGTACCCGAAACAGTAGGATCTTCATCGTCCGTTGAAGTCCCCTTTCGTGCCTTCCAGTTGATTCGCGTCCATTACTTGGAGGGTCGTGTGCGGGTCCTGCACATATCAGGTCACGGTGGCCTGGGGCCCACGGATGAAATGGACACGTTGAATTGAGGTCACAATATGGAAACAAAAGCGATAGGCTACGTCGATAAGCATGGGGCACGCTCCTACACCGCGCAGTCAATCAGAGCGCTGGACTACGCGCGAGCCCGCGGGGATCTGCCGTTCTACCGGCGCGGGCGCAAGGTATTCTTCTCCATGGCCGACCTGGACAAGTGGTTGTCGCGGTTTCGGGTTGATCCCACTCAGGGGGCGGAGGCGTGAGACAGGTCACCTTCCCACACAACCCGGCGCGGTTTGCGTGAACACCGCCACCGGTCACTGAACTATCCACCCGCACGGCAGCATTTTACGCGCAGGCGGTAAAGTCACGCGGCAACTCCCGCAATGAAATGTTGCAACTCTTCATGATCGGCATGCCTGCCAAATCAATACTTTTGTCGGGGAGTTTTATTGACAATTCTTGACAAGATTTTTTGTCTGCGAGGTGCAAAAGTGTGCTATTCCGTGCAGAGATGAAGTGAGAAATACGCACGCCTGTATAGCGTTGCTTGATGTTGCGAAACTGTGCGAAGGTCCAGGTCTGATTAAAAGTCAAGTGCTCTTCCAGCTGAGCTAGCGGCCCATTTCACAACGAATCAGAACCTTGAACCTTCAAGGATTGCGGCGGGACTGTATTCCAGCGCAGCCTCAGTGTCAAACCAAAGTCCAGTGTAAGCGAAAGTAATCCCACTGTCGTCCGACCTCTAGCGGCCTTCCTTTTCAAGTCTCTCAAGCGCCTCTATTGCTGCGTTGGTTTCGGCCTCGCGTTTGCTGTTGCCACGGCCCCGGCCCATGGAAACGTCATTCAGCAGGACTTCAACTGTAAATAGCCTGGCATGCGACGGCCCCTTTTCGCCCGCAGTGCGATAGTGCGGACTGCAATGCAGCGTGCGCTGGGCAACTTCCTGCAACTTGCCTTTCGGATTCTGGTCCCACACGTTGTCACTGTTTGTATCCAGTTCGGGAATAATGAATTTCCGGATCAATTTATCGGCAGGCTTGAATCCACCATCCACATATACCGCACCGATCACCGATTCCAGCACATCGGCAAGGTTTGAATCCCGCTGCCGGCCGCCGGACCGTTCCTCGCCCTTGCCCAGCAGGAGCCGCTCGCCAAGGTGGATGCGCCTGGCAACCTTCGCAAGTGCCTTGCCGCTGGCAATACTGCTGCGCAGATGAGTCAACGTTCCCTCATCGGCATTAGTAAACTTCTCGTACAGGTGCGCAGCAGTAACAAGACCAAGCACCGCATCTCCGAGGAACTCGAGGCGCTGGTTGTCAAACTCAATGCCGGGGTTCTCGAATCGATACGACCTGTGCGTGAGGGCCGCGGTCAAAAGTTGCCTGGTCCTGAATGAGTAGCCGATTTCTTTCTCAAGATCCTTATTGGGATTCGCTCTCAGTCTTCCGAACATAATTCTCCTCCTTGCCCTGTGTCTGCGGGCAGTGCCTGTTCACGCTCTATGCTTCTTCATGCCCTTGGATGATATCGTGTATGCACTGACTTCAACATTCTGCCGTCAACATGTGTATAGATCTGCGTTGTCGAGATGTCCGCATGTCCGAGCATTTCCTGGATAACACGCAATGGTGCGCCGTTCGCAAGCAAGTGGCTCGCAAATGAATGTCTCAACGTGTGAGGCGAGACCGTTTTTGTAATGCCTGCCCTTCTGCTGCAATCCCTGACAAGTTTCCACAGTCCTTTCCTGCTGAAGGCCGATCCGCGGCAGGTAAGAAACACATGCCTGCCAGTTACCGGTTTGGCTAAAACCGGTCTCGCCACAGCCAGGTACCGCTCAAGCCTCTCCCTCGCCGTCGCACTGAATGGTACGATCCTGACTTTGCTCCCTTTTCCATAACACCGTACGTAGCCGGAATCGAAGTGAATGTCATCAAGCTTAAGATTGGCACATTCCGAAACTCTCATTCCGGTCGCATACATCATTTCCAGAATCGCCCGGTCCCTCACAGCAGTCCTGCCGTCGCCGACCGGGGCAATCAGGAGCCGCTCAACTTCTTTGTATGTCAACACCGTGGGCAGAATTCTGCCAATAGATGGAGAATCCATTACCTCGGTCACATCCTTGCTCAACAGGGATTCCCGAAAAAGGTAACGGTGAAACACCTTGATAGCGACCAGCCTTCTGGAAATCGAACTTATACTCAGGCCACGATCCTTTTCCGATGTCAGAAAATCGAGCAGATGCTTGCGCGTAATGTCGTTCAGTGCGCGAATGCCCCGGGCTTCCATGAATCGCCGGTAACTCTCGAGATCGGAAGCATAAGCCTCGCGGGTGTTGGGGCTGAGTCCGCACTCCAGTGTGACGTGATCAAGGAACTGCTCTATCAATGCATTCACAAGAAGACACTTACCTGCATTCCGGAGGAAGTCTGGTCATCGCATTGGAATCGGCGGGAATATCATTGGCAACGAAGCCGGCAGCGGCAATCGCATGCTCCAAATTTTTCAGGGCCACCTTCATGCTGTCATACTCTATGGTGACGGCCTGTGCGCTCTGATCGAATGATATTCTGTCGAGCTTGATGGAACCATCCATGCTTGGCTGCTGGGTGTACCGCACAAGAGCAGTCTGAATAATTTCCACACATTTCTCATTCTTGAGCCCCGGTACCCGGATCTTATGCACCCTGAAATCGTTCCTTCTGCATGAACTGCAAGACAGTACAATCAGTACTACCGCAACCAGGCCAAACAATCTGTGTGCAACATTCATGAGTCGGACTTTACCACAGGATTCTGTCAGCCGCAACAACATCCCCGACATCTTGTAAGGTCTCTCAGAAGGTGTGAAATAATTCCCGTCGCAGGGAACAGCGGATGCGCTTATGCCCGGCGGGACAAGGCTGTCCCGCCCTACCAGACAGTGGATATACAGCACCTGATCGCAGATGCGCCCGCAACCCGCGAACTTCTCCTTGATTTTTCGCGACTGTAAAGACACTATATCGGCATGAACAGCGATCAAATTAAAAAGGGTAACGAACGCGCTCCGCACAGAAGCCTTCTACGAGCTATCGGCGTGAAAGAGGAGGACTTCGGCAAGCCATTCATCGGTGTTTGCAATTCATTCAACCAGATCATACCCGGCCATGTACATCTGGATAAAGTGTCTGCATTTGTCAGGAAATGCATAACAAAAGCGGGCGGCGTCCCGTTTGAATTCAACACCATCGGAATCTGCGACGGCATAGCCATGGGGCATGCCGGCATGAAATACTCTCTCCCGAGCCGGGAACTAATAGCAGACTGTGTTGAGGCCATGGTGCGTGCACACTGCTTTGATGCGATGATCTGCATCCCTAACTGCGACAAGATCATACCTGGAATGCTGATGGGCGCGGTGCGGACGAATATACCGACCATCATGGTCAGCGGCGGCCCCATGAAGGCAGGCATGTCACCGGACGGCAAGGTTCTTGATCTCATAAGCGTTTTTGAAGGCGTGGCAGCCCGCGGGCGGGGCCAGATAAGCGAGGGCGACCTGCTGACGATTGAGCGGCATGCCTGTCCGGGCTGCGGTTCGTGTTCGGGCATGTTTACAGCAAACTCGATGAACTGCCTCTGCGAAGCGATGGGTATGGCGCTTCCCGGAAACGGGACTATTCTCGCCGTGGATCCGGCCCGGAAGAAGCTTTACCGGCAGGCAGCGACAAGAATCGTGGAAATGGCGAGAAATGCCGGCCCACGACCGCGCGACATAGTTACGGTCGACTCGCTCGACAACGCATTCGCTCTGGATATGGCAATGGGTGGCAGCACAAATACAGTCCTGCACGGCCTCGCTATTGCCCACGAAGCTGAAGTCAGCTATGACCTCGCAAGGATAAACGCAATATCTGACAGATGTCCCAACATCTGCAAAGTTGCGCCGTCTTCAGCGTACCATATGGAAGATGTGCACCGCGCCGGCGGGATCAGTGCGATCATGAAAGTCATCGGAGAGATAGACGGTCTTCTTAACAAGGACGCTCCAACAGTCACGGGCAAGACGGTATGGCAGAATGTGCGCCGCGCCAGCGTACACGACACAGCCGTGATCAGAACAATTGAAAATGCATATTCTAAAACCGGCGGGCTTGCGATCCTGCGTGGCAATCTTGCCCCCGATAGCGCAGTCGTAAAGACAGCGGGGGTATCCCCGAAGATGCTGAAGTTCAGCGGCCCTGCAGTAATATTTGACTCACAGGAGGAAGCCTGTGAAGGCATCCTCAACGACCGGGTAAAGGCCGGTGACGCAGTTATCATACGCTATGAAGGGCCTCGCGGCGGCCCGGGAATGCAGGAGATGCTTGCACCAACTTCCTACATTATGGGCAGAAATCTGGGAGAAAGCGTGGCATTGATCACTGATGGCCGATTCTCAGGCGGAACCAGGGGGGCCTGCATAGGACACGTATCCCCGGAGGCCGCAGCAGGCGGCTTGATAGGATTGCTCCGGAATGGCGACATCGTCACCATCGATATACCGGCCCGTCGTATCGACGTGGAATTATCCGAACAGGAAATTCAGCAGAGGCGCTCAGAGCAGCAGGCAGTAAAACCGAAGCCGTTATCCGGCTACCTCGCCCGCTACGCAAGATCGGTCCAGAGCGCGTCTGCGGGAGCAGTCGTGATTTAGGCTGCCATGTCAGGTAATAAACCAAGGG
>JBAXMA010000271.1:0-5227 GCA_037134535.1 bacterium | reverse complement strand
GTTCCGATGTAAAGAACTTCGCCGCCCGGGAGTACGATCTTCTCCCTTATCAATGAATCCCCCCTGGTAGGACGCCCCAGGAGTAAAACTTCGAACCCTCCCTTCACGATTGCTGCAAGCAATTCAGATGCACCGGCGGTATTCTCGTCAATCAGGAATACCACCGGTATACCGAGTCGGCGGCACTCCCCGCTGCGGTGTCGGTTCAATTCAGATCCGTTCCAGTTGCGAATACTGAAAATCTCGCGGTTATCGCCAATGAATAGGCTCGCCAGTGACTCTACGCAATCTAATCCCTTGCCTTCTGCCCCGCGCAGATCAAGGATCATCCCGGTTATGCTGCCGTTCGTAGCCCCGTAGAGCGCCTCCACGGTCTCCAGAGCAGTTCCACGGTACAATCCGCTGAATTTCGCGTAGCAAATCTCACCGGGCCATTTTTCAATCAGGGCGATCGATTTTTGTTTTATACCTTGCGAGGCTGCATCACCCTCTTCAACAATGGTCATGGCCTCATCAGCGGAAATGAGCCACGCCAACGGATCGACCGTGGTCACGACCGCCTGGATCGCGGCTCTTCTCGCCTTGTTCGTGTCAACGCCCAATCCGTTTTTCAGCATAGCCTGCATGGCGCTATTAACGCCTTCGGTCACGGCATCCGGGAATGGGATGTTTGGAACCGGCTCCTGTGAACGATTTACCGGCACATTCTGCCCGACTGCAGAAACACATACCGCAGCACACAGCATGCCTGATGTCAGAATGCACAGGTGTCTCGTAATCATTCCAGTATTCCATGAAGGGAGGGTGCCTTCACTCATTGCCAGTACTTTAACCAAACCTTCGGAACCGCGAACTCGTCGAACGAGTCAAGGCTGAGCTCTTGTCTCTGCCCTTTCCCGGAGGGACTTGCACACGCGCGCGTTGCCAATCTCAACCTTGCGCTTCAACTCCTGCTTATGCCGCTTAAGTTTGGCAGCCAGGACCGAGTTGCTCAAAGCAAGAATCTGTACCGCGAGAATAGCGGCATTTGCCGGGCCAGCGCTGCCAAGCGCTACCGTAGCAACCGGAATACCCGCTGGCATCTGAACCGTTGCAAGAAGGGCATCCAGACCATGAAGGGCACCTCCTTCAACAGGAATGCCTATGACAGGTAACGTCGTATTGGCAGCAATTGAGCCGGCAAGATGCGCTGCACCGCCAGCCGCGGCAATGATCACCTTCAGTCCGCGCTTCGCTGCATCCCTGGCGTATACTGCAGCTTTGTCAGGAGTCCTGTGCGCCGATATGACCCCAACCTCGCATGACACCCCGAACTCGCCCAGCACTTCAGCTGCCTTTCCAACCAGTGAAAAATCAGAATCACTGCCCATCAGAATTCCAACAACCGGTTTCAACGGTTTCAACACTGCAACGCGCGATCGATTACCGGCCATTATCTTCTCCCTCTCCAATATCAGGACACTGCGTATTGACCACTTGATTTCAAAGCCCTGGCCCCGATGTCTTTTCTGAAATTTGCGCCCTCAAACTCGATTCTTTGTACAGCCCTGTAGGTCTGTGACGCTGCCTGCGAAATGCTCTTGCCAAGCGCAGTCACACCCGCCACCCGACCACCGGCGGTAACCGTACGACCATTGACAACTGCGGTGCCTGAGTGAAAAACAAAGGTATCCTTGAGCGAACTTGCCTGCCGCAAACCAGTGATAACCTTGCCCTTTTTGTATGCTCCCGGATAACCCTGCGATGCCATCACAACGCAAAGCGCCGCCTCTGATTTCCATTTCACCAGGCTGTCCTTCAGCGTCCCGTCAATACAAGCCTCAAGAACCGGCACCAGATCGCTTTTCATTCTCGGCAAGATCACCTGCGTCTCGGGATCGCCGAACCGGCAATTGAATTCCAGAACCTTGATTCCCTTCGGACCTATCATCAGCCCGGCATAGAGCACGCCCTTGTACTCGATCTTGCGTTTCCTGAGTTCAGCAAGGGTTCGCCCAAAGACCTGATCCCGGATAACAGACCACATCTTGTCTGTTACAACCGGTGCAGGCGAGTAGGCTCCCATACCACCGGTGTTCGGGCCGGTGTCGTTGTCGCCTACGCGTTTATGATCCTGGGCGGATGCCAGCATGACAATGTGCCTGCCGTCCACCAATGCCAGGATCGAAGCCTCTTCCCCCTCAAGAAACTCTTCCACGACCACCCGCTTGCCGGCATCACCGAAAGTCCTCTTCTTCATGGTTTCCAGAATCGCCAGCTCTGCTTCCCTGATAGTCATACACACGGCAACACCCTTACCGGCGGCCAGACCATCGGCCTTGACTACTATGGGGGCGCCAACGCTTCGGACATAGGCCAGCGCTTTGTCAACGTTTGTAAAGACAGCGGATTTGGCGGTGGCAACACCACCGGCATCCATGACATCCTTGGAAAAGGCTTTGCTTCCCTCCATGCGGGCCGCAGCTTTTGAAGGTCCAAAAACCCGCAGGTGCGCGGCATTGAACCTATCAACAACGCCAGCGCACAACGGCACCTCGGGCCCGACAATCGTCAGATCAGGTTTATTCCGCCGCGCCCATGCAACCAGACCACTCACATCCTCCGCCTGAATGGGAACATTCCTGGCCATCAGGGCAGTGCCGGCATTGCCGGGAGCACAAAAGATTTCCGGTTTGCACTTGTCCCTGGTGAGTTTCCATACCAGAGCATGTTCACGCCCGCCTCCACCTATCACAAGAATCTTCATGAAGACACTATATCCATTTCTACCTTTCAGTCAATCCCACTCCCGTCATCGGGCGGCGGTACCTCAATACGCTCTTCCGGGCTGAGCAAAAGCGGCTTCGGGGCGGCTACCGGCGATCTCGGCGCAGGCCTGTCCTTTGTCGGAAAGGGCTCTCCCTCCTGCCAGTTCATGCTGTCGCCATGAATCGAGCAGATCGGATGCACCCCAAGCTGGTTTATCATGTACCATCCGCCGGAGGGGCACCTCATATCTGGTTCCTTGAGTCGCGTTTGCGACATCCCGATCTGCTCAGCACTCAGTGGTGAATTAGGGTTTACAATGTCGTGCTCGAGAGCGTAAGCATCCTTGGCCGCATCTATGTCGTGCAGAATGGAATTGCATCTGAGGAACTGAGCCACGGGACTCCAATAGTACTTAATTCGTTCACACGGAGACGGATACTCCGGCAGCCACCCGCATAAGTACGGCGGAATAACAACAACCCCGCAAGCAAGAACAATAAGCCCCAGACTGGCAAGTATCGCAATATAAACCTTCCGTCCGATCATATACATGCTCCGAGGGTTCTCCTGCTCAATCTGACAGTAATCGCTTCCCGGCGACACAGGAATCGAGAATATGGTTTCTTCGCTCAACGAGTCAAGTAATCCTCCGGACTGTAATCATCGTGACTGACAGCAGTCTGAAAACTCCAGGAATACCATCAGCGAGTGATTGCCCTTCTCATCCCTGATGGCACTTCAATCCTTCGAATGTTCAACGATCCCAATTCCTTCCGCCGACAGTTCCATTGCCGGTCTGAAGTCAGCGCTCGCCATATATGCCAGGATGCTGGCAAGAAACTGGCGGGCTTCAGGTTTGTCCTGGTGGTTAAGAAGATCGATGGTACAGACCAGCAGGTTTCCCCCACTGACACGTGCCTCGAACAGGAGGCCGAGCTTGTGGTTGCGCGCAAAGTTGTCGATGACCTGCACGATCGGACGATAATCCGCTGGAGTGCTGTCCAGAATAACCGGCCGCGACTGCTTGACCAAGTGCCACCACTGCCAGTTACTGTGGAACTCGGTGGGGAATTTCGCCAGGGCCGGATGCTCCGGGTCGCAAAGAACACCAAGCGTACCAGGCGCAACCTCGATCTTTTCACGTTCTGCCGTGCGCTTAAACATGGGCCAGCACCAGAAGTCGCATTGGAATGAGCCTTTAATGCTGTTCTTCAAGTCCGAATGCTGCGGGAGCAGCAGGACCTTGCCGCCAGCGGTCAGCACGGCCAGCGCGGACTCATCCCACGCTCTGGCTACATGAACACCGGCCAGGGGGGTTGTATCCACAATGGCCGGATACACCCAGATCGGATAACTGTTGCGGTACGGCGTGCCAGGCAATTCCAGTGTTATCATCAGCTTCTGCGGCACCGGGATATCAGAGAGCGGAAATGAAAGCAGATCCAACTCATTGAGCTTACCACGGATCAAAGTAGCAGTCGCGGTTTTGCCGGACCGCATAGTCCTTCCGGCTTCATCTGTTACCTTCCATGCAACCCCGATTCCAGTCAGATCGACCGGACCATAGTGCGCAACCCGCAAGCGGCCCACAAAGGTATCAGCAGTCGTCCATGTATAGCCTTTCATAGATAAAAGCGGTACTGTTTCGCAGCAAAACTCGCGCCAATGCTCCGGAGTGATCAACCCCTTGGATTCCATAAAGGCATTGAGAATTCCGACCAGGGCTGTCCCCTGCCCCGGAAAATCCTGCAAATCGAGAAGTTGAAACCCGCCAAGGCCATCAGTGCGCAGCGTCGCCTCTATGTCTTCCCTATAACAGATGACGGAGAGCGCTCCGGATGCGCGTACAAAGGAATCGGCCTGATCGAGCATTCCGGCAGCCGTCAACCGCTCACGGAAGATCTCGAGCATACGCGCCCGCAGCACCCCAGTATACTTAGGTATCTCGCTATAGTCTGGCGAAACCTGATATTGTCCGGTTTCGTGACCGACGACCGGAACTGGCACACCTGCGATCGAACGGCTGAAATCAACGGTGGTAGACGGCGGCATATTGTCAACATGCCCCGGGTATTTGCCCTGAAAGAACGAACCGCGCAAAGGTTTGTCATGTGCGGTCGAGTCACTGACCCAGAACTCATCACCTTCCTGCAGGCCCGGCTCCCAATGGAAGTGATTAGTGCCCTGAGCGTAGAGATGACGCTGGTCGAGCGTTCTGAAATGATCGCACAAGCTCTTCATTACTGGTCTTTCGCCGCCTATTTCATTGCCAAGGGTCATCATCACAAAAGACGGATGATTCCCGAAAGCGCGAAGCATCTTCTCCCCTTCCCTGCGAAGGTAGGCGGTTCGCTCGGCTTCCTTACGCTCGCGCGGGTCAACCTCGTCGCGGGTTTCAAACGCATTGGCCGGCAGCACATACATCGCTGGCATGCACTAAGAGAATCAAAGGACGGCGATCTGCGCACGCAGGCCAAAG
>JBAXMA010000270.1:0-5253 GCA_037134535.1 bacterium | reverse complement strand
CTCGTCGTCGGCACGATCACACGCGTTGTCTACCGCATAAGGGTTACGGGGCTCGAGAACGTGCCGGTCAACGGGCCTGCCATGCTCCTGCCCAACCATGTAACACTTGTTGATTCAATACTGTTGGCTTTTACGTTGAAGCGCCGTATCCGGTTCGTGATGTTCCGGGACATATATGAGCGCTCACGCCTCTTGAAGCCGATTCTCAAACTTATGCAAGTCATACCCATTTCAGGGAATGATTCACCAAGGCAACTCGTTGCTGCTCTCAATATCGCGCGCAAGGCACTGGATGATGGACAACTGGTATGCATCTTTCCGGAAGGCCAGCTGACGCGTACTGGGAATCTGTCCCCGTTCAAAGCCGGCTTCCAACATGTTCTCAGACGTTCATCTTACCCTATTATTCCCGTTTACATCGGCGGTGCCTGGGGCAGTATCTTCAGCTATGCCCATGGGAAGCCGATGACGGCCATTCCACAGCGACTGCCGTATCCGGTCGACATAATCTATGGCCGGCCAATGCCTTCTGACAGTGCGCCTCACGTGGTCCGCCTCGCAATCAGCGAACTTGCAAGCGAATGGTACCAGATGAAGAAGCATAAATGTCTTTCCATGGGAGAGCTCTTCGCGCGGTCAGCCCGGAGAAACTGGTTCCGGCCTGCTTTATCCGATACCACAGGCAAAGACCTGACTTTTGGCAGGACGCTCATTGCCGCAACAGCTCTCGCCAACGCTCTTGAGCCATTGCTTCGAGGCCAGCAGCGGATCGGACTCGTTTTCCCGGCAAGCGTCGGTGGTGCGCTCTCCAACTATGCGGTTACTATTCTTGGTAAAGTCACCGTCAATCTCAACTTCACCGCAGGCCCCGATGCAATCAACTCTGCAGTATCGCAATGCGGAATCAACACAGTCATAACGTCCAAGCGCTTCATTGAGCACATGCAGACGTTCAAGGTTCCATGCAAAATGATCTTTCTCGAGGATGTTCTACCAGGGATCACTGCTCGCGCGAAGTTCATTGCACTTTTAAAGGCCCTGTTCTGGCCTGCCCGTCGGTTCGCAGGGACATCCACTTTTAAGCCGGACAACATCCTTACTATTCTCTTCTCCTCGGGCGCGACAGCTGAACCTAAAGGAATCCTCCTCAGCCATTACAACATAATCTCTAACACAGAATCGTTCGGAACGATCCTTCGGTTTACGCATGCCGACAGCATGTGCGCAGCGCTGCCATTCTTTCATTCATTCGGCTTCACCTGCACCTTGTGGTTTCCGATCATTGCCGGATTCAGGGTTGTCCATCATAGTAACCCACTAGAAGGCGATAAGATCGCTCAGCTCATCAGAGAAAACAAATCAACTGTGCTCCTCGCAACACCAACATTCCTGCTCACCTATATCCGGCGAACCAGAGCGGAGGAGTTTGCAAGCCTTCGTACAGTCATCACCGGCGCTGAGAAGCTGCGCCAGCACACCGCGGAATCGTTCAAAGCAAAGTTTAACCTGATTCCGTTGGAAGGCTACGGTGTTACTGAGCTGTCACCTGCTGTTTCAGTCAATGTTCAGGATATAGATATCGGCGGTGTCTACCAGTGCGGCACCAAGTCAGGAACCATAGGTCAGGCAATACCGGGCGTTTCTGTTAAAGTCGTGGGATTCGATGGTACTACGCCCTTGCCCCCCGATCGTGAAGGACTCCTGCTGGTGAAAGGCCCCAACGTAATGCAAGGCTATCTCAACAGGCCGGATATGACTGCTGAGGTAATCAGGAACGGCTGGTATGAAACCGGTGACATTGCGAAGATCGATGATGACGGGTTTATCACGATCACCGACCGTGCGAGCAGGTTCAGCAAGCTGGGCGGAGAAATGGTGCCGCACATTGCGATAGAAGAAACCTACTTGAAGGCCCTTAATGTCGATGAGCGGGTCATAGTGGTAACTTCTGTCCCGGATGTTGTCCGGGGCGAGCGCCTGATTGTACTCTATACCGAAGCGGCCGGAACTGTTGAATCACTCAATGAAATAATCACAAAGACCAAACTGCCCAACCTTTGGAGACCGCGCCTCGAGGACTATATCAAGGTCCCGACAATGCCAGTTCTTGGCAGTGGCAAACTGGACTTGAAAAGCGTGAGGCATATAGCTGTGGCTGCAAAGAATCCGGAGCGTTGAAGTATCTGCCAGGTTGGATACAACAGCAAAGGCAAGGTTCTGAACATGACGAAGACCACAACAGGCGCGGAGGTCGTATTTGGTGAATTGACTGTGAAGTGAACCGCCGTCACCTTGGGGCTGGTCTCGCGTGCTTTATGACAAAATCGACCAATTCCTGACATTCAAACCAGCCTGACCACATGTTGTGGCCCTGACCCTCGACTATCTTGAGAGTAATGTCGCCGCCAAGGGCCCGGTATCGCTTTGCGAGCTCTGCAGAGTTTTTGTCAAGCGGCACAAGAGCATCTTTGTCGCCATGAATGTGAAATATCGGAACATGCTCTTTCGCAAGCGGGGCTAAACGTTCAACCGGATTGTGCTTCGCGAGTTGTCCCTTGAACTGGTCAGGTGTCATGCCGTATGCGCCGCATGCCTGCTGAATTCCGGGCCAGCTGCTCGGATCGCAGACCGGATAGATTCCAGCCACACAGGCCACTGCCGCCGGGTGTTCCGCCGCCCAGTTGTAGAGCATCAATCCACCGCGGCTACGCGCAAGCAGGCAGGCCTTTGGCGCAAAACCTCGCTTCTTGACGAGGTGATCGTATAGTGCCGTAAACCCTGCCCTGCCCTTTGGATTACCACAAGATTCGCCGACGTCTACCCCGGCAATCGCTATCCCGGCCGCGAGAAACTTCTCAAACATCCACTTCTCTTCCGGCCCTGGCAGCCCGGGCAATGTCGGCGCATACCAGACCCAGGGTGTCGGTTTGGAGGCGAGTTTCAGCTCCGGCATGATAACAAAAGCCGTATGCCCGCTTACGCTGAATACCTCCCCGGTGATCGGAAGAGTCTTTTCGGGTTTGTTCACGGGGTTTCCCTCTCCAATGTTTTGGGCAAAGACAATGTGAGCAGCGAGACACAATAGTGCTACTGCAACAGATCTAGTCCAACGACCTGTCCTAACTCGATGTAGAAGGGGCGTGGCTCGTCCACGCCCGCTGGCTAGCTCCTGATCAAGTACCTGCATGGTCTCCAGAATCATTCTTCTTCTCAGCTGCCATTATTGATCCAGTTCACGCGGGCGTAGCAAGCTATGCCCCCTCTATGACTCACTTAATGGTCTGCGGTTGTGTTGTCGTCATTCATCGCTCAATCTAGCCTTCAGACCCATGTAGGAAGCGCGCTTGCGCGCGATCCAATTCGGCACCATTCTCCCCAGCAAGCTGGCTTCCTGCATGGCATGTGACAACTACAAGCACATTGAAAGGACGTAGCGTTCTGGCATCAGTGCTCTCGCTCGCTCTCACACCACCTTCTTTATTGCCTGCTTGAGGTCCTCAATCAGGTCATCAGGATCTTCGAGTCCGACGCTGAATCTCAGGAAGCCCTTACCGAAGTCTTCGGTCGTCTCTTTCAGGATCTCATACCAGGGGTCGACGTTCTTCACCAGCGGATGATGCAGAATGAGACTTTCGTCATGCCCGAGAGAGACGGCTGGAGTGATCACCTTCAGCAGTTTCACAAACTTGTCATGCTGCGCCGTGCTGCACTTGAGGCGGAAGTTCATCATACCTGAGAATCCGCTCATTTGCCGCTTTGCCAGTTTGTGCTGAGGATGGCTCTTGAGACCCGGGTAGCGGACAAACTCAACCCCGCGGTGGCCCTCCAGAAACGCCGCAATCTTCATCGCGCTGCTGCAGTGCTGCTTCATTCTCAGAGGCAATGTCGACATGCCACGCAATATGAGCCAGGCATTGAAAGGACTGATCGGGTAGCCCAGTCGGACCATGCCTTCAACCCTGAGCTTGTCGATGATAGCTTTCCTGCCTATCACAGCACCGCCCAGTGAATCACCATGACCGTTGATGTACTTGGTGAGACTGTGGATGACCAGATCTGCACCGAGTTCAAGCGGCCTGAGCAGGATTGGAGTCGCCCAGGTGCTGTCGACAGTCAGCAGTGCCCCTGCGGCCCTGGCAATCCTGGCTACTGCGGCCACGTCTATGATGCGCGTGATAGGATTGGTCGGTGTCTCAATGTGTATGATCTTAGTGTTTGGCCTGATCGCCCTCTTGATCTCATCAAGGTCTGTCCCATTTACGAAGGTGACTGGAATTCCAAGACGAGCGGCCAAATGGTCCTTGAGAAACTTGAATACGCTGTAGTAGCAGGGATTGGCGCAGATCATATGGTCGCCAGCACTCAGAAGGGTAAGGAATGTCCCGTTATTAGCAGCGACTCCGCTGGCTACAACCACGCAGTCCTCGCCGCCCTCGATTGCGGCAAGCCGTCTCTCGAGGTAGTACTGGTTTGCGTGGCCGTCTCTGGCGTAGCCGAAGACCGGACTCCCGCCCTCGCCCTGCCCGACTACAAACGATGTAGAGGCATAGCTGTTGTTCATGTAGATTGGCCGCCGGATTGAGCCGGTCTCTTTGTCGACCGCTCCGCCGACATGGACACATTGGGTGGACTGTTTCATTCCTGCACCATCTCGAGCAGCTTAGCCTCGGCGCAAGTCCGCCATGCCACGTTATCCTTCTTCAGTTGAGCCTCCACGGTTACGAGTCGCTCCAGAACATCCTTGTCTACGTGTGCATCGGTCTCGCGCCGCGCAAAAATCTCCTTCACGCGCCTGTGAGCCTTGGCGTAACTGTCCTCAAAGGAGTCCTTAATCCTGCCATTGAAATCAGAATAGTACACGTCCCGCTTCATGTTCTCCAGGGTATGCTCCTTGCCCAGGTAGTCGCCGCCGTCTTTCGCGACTTCTGCAATTACTTCAAGCGCCAGAGAGTCGGCGTCAGTGGCAATGCCGTGTGTAACGCTGCGTACCTGGCCGATCAGTTCGTCCATCATGACCAGGTGTTCATAGCTGATCATGATCGTTGAATCGAGCAGTCCAGTTGTAATGATATTGGCGCCGGCTGATGCGCCCATGTACAGGCCAACTGCATGTTCGGCCAGCGCTCGGGGGCCTGGTTTGTTGTCTGACGTATTTCCAGACGCAATTCGACATGGCAATCCATAGCGATCGGCCAACTGGACAATAGCCGCGGCAAACAAGGGGGTTTCAAAATTGCCCTGAGCGATATCGGC
>JBAXMA010000269.1:0-5272 GCA_037134535.1 bacterium | reverse complement strand
TTGTTACCTGGGCAGTCGGCACAGGCGTGGTGTTGACCGTCACGGTCACGGTCGACTGGCCATTGGTGACGGTGGCTGCGGACAGGGTGTAACCGGCATCGGGCAGGACTGAGACGACATAGCGGTCGCTGGAAGGAACGGGTATTACGGTTGATGCGTTGGTTGCGTGCCCGTTGGTTACGACTGGGCAGTAGCTCCTGTTGATGGTGAGTGACACGCTGTCGGCAACCTTTGCGCCGGGGACAGTGACCTTGGTTGTGTCCTGTTCTATCTGCCATCGGAAACCGCCGGCGATAGGGTTGTTGTTGCCATCCACGACGTTCACGGTAAGCGCGAACGATGAGTTGCCTGTCAGCATGCAGGCGACCAGGATCGTAAGAGCTACTAAAGTCTGCATTATCATTCGACATGATCCGGTGATGTTTTCAGAACGGGCAGCAAAGCAACTGCTATCTTTTGCTATCTTCATCTTCAGTCTTTCCCTTCTTGAATGGGTTGTGTCCCCGTTGTCTGCATGAATCGAACAGTGGCTTCTTGTCTGAACTGATTTGGTCACTATACTTCCTCAGTGGAATTGTGGCTATAAGGGCAATCCTTACAGCGGGTATCTGATTACCTTAGAAGAAGTACTGCCTGCGATGTGGTCGATCCGGAATACCGTATTCCCTTAGAATTGTGACTGTCCGAAGCATCTGACCTGCCACGTGGTAGAGCCGGAATATATCGAGGATGTGGATTTCTGTTTGCCGTTCGCGTTCATCAGCCAGCAACTGACCTGGCCTGTTGGCGATTGCCATATGAGGTCTGCAATGCCGTCGCCATCAATGTCCCCTGCGGCGCGCACCAGCCAGGAGGTTGTGCCGCTGTAGAGTGAGTATGAAGACTTGAGCGTGCCGCCGGCATTGAGCAGCCATACGAGAACCTGGCCCGTTGGTGACTGCCATATGAGGTCAACGGTACCATCACCATCAAAGTCACCTGCGGTACTTATCTGCCAGGGGGTCGCGATCGGATATACACTGAAAGAGGACTTCCGTGTGCCGTCGGCGTTCATCAACCATGCAGCGATCTGACCAGTCGGCAATTGCCATATGAGATCTGCGACGCCATCACCATTGATGTCTCCTGCGGCGCGGATCAGCCAGGGAGTTGTGCCGTTGAATATACTGAGCGAAGCTTTCACTCTGCCATCGGCAGTCATCAGCCATGCGGCAACCTGACCAGTGGGCAATTGCCATATGAGGTCTGCGATGCCGTCACCATTAATGTCCCTGGCCGCGCGAACCTGCCATGCTGATGAACCATCGTACGCGTGGTAGGTTGATATCGTCCCGCCGTTGGTGCCCAAAATCCACGCTGCAACCGGTCCTGTGGGTAGCTGCCAGAAGAGACTGGAAACCACTGTCTTCGGAGTAGTCACTTTCACTGTTACAGTCTGAGACGCAGAGGTACTCCCGTACGCGTCAACCGCCTCGGCGGTGAGAGTGATCGTGGCTTGCACGTTATCTGTCCAGTCGAACGTTCCTGACCACGACATCGTTCCCGCCGGCAGATTTGTCGTGCCTATCAGGTTTGTGCCATTGCAGTAGAAGCGAACCGCGCTCAATCCATCAGCATCGGATGCCTGTGCCGTGATCGCGATGTTTCCGGTGTCCAGAGCGGCTCCGTTGGTGGGTGAGAGGATCATTGCTGTACCGGTCTGGTCCACGTGAATAAAGGTCACCAGCACTGTTTGAGGCTGCGCAATGTTGTCAACATAGAAGGTGCCCTGTCCTGTTTGAACTGCAGTGCCGTTAATATACCAGTTGTCAATGCTTTGGCCCGGCGCTGGATTCGCAGTGTAAGTTGGAGATGTCGCACCCAGATCAACCCATGTTGAACCGGCAGGCGTTACCGTTCCGTTGGTCCCTGAACTGGCTGTGACCATGTACTGGGTCTTCCATTGCCAGGCGAGCGTGGTATTGTTGGTGAGTGAGAGGGTCAGATTGGTTGCGCTTACCGCGCTGAACGCATTGCCGCCCACAGTGCCTCCTGTGCAGACAAATCTCACTCCCGCCGGTCCGGCCACCGGTGAGGTACTCACAGACTCGCTCAATGACGTTCCGTAATTGACAGTTACGCTGCCCGGCGATGCTGTGCCGTAAAGTGACGTCACTGTCAGTGTCTTCTGATCAATCGCAAAGGTAGCGCTGATCGTATGGTTTGTCGCCATGGCTGTGAAGGTATAGGAACCCGGTGCTCCGATCGGGACAGAATCCACCAGTACCGCCGCCACGTGGTAGTTTGCAGCCGGTGTGAATGTGTAAGTTATGTTTCCTCCCTGTGCAACCATGACTGCGCCCGGGGGACTGACGATTCCGTTCGCTCCTGAGGCAGCAGTGATGGTGTACTGGATCACAGGTGTCGTGGCGAAGGTGGCCGTTACGCTGCGTGTGCCGGTCATTGGAACCGTCAGCGGGTTGATTGTGCTTGTGACCGCTCCTGTCCAGCCGGTGAAGTAGTAGCCGCTATTGGCGATTGCTGTTGCTGATGCCTGGGCGCCCGAGTCGTACCAACCATTGCTGGTGTTTACCGATCCGTTCGCGCCGGCTGTCGCGCTCCACATGTACTGGGTCTTCCATTGCCAGGTGAGTGTGGTGTTGTTTGTGAGGGTCAGTGCCACATTGGTTGCATTTATCGGGGAGAAACCATTGCCTGCCACAGCGCCTCCTGTGCAGATGTAGTGTGTTCCGGATGGTCCGGCCACAGGAGAGCCGTTCACGAACTCGCTCACAGCCGTACCGTTGCTGAGCGTAACGTTGCCGGGTGAGGTGCTTCCATAGAGCGATATCACCGTCAGGGTCCTGACATCAATACCGAAGCTGGCTGTCACGCTGCGCGTGCCGGTCATTGAAACGGTCAGCGGGTTGATTGCGCTTGTGACCGAGCCTGTCCAGCCGGTGAAGTAGTAGCCGCTGCTCGCGACAGCAGTAGCTGATGCAGATGAGCCGGCGTCGTACCAGCCATTACTGGTGATTACCGTTCCGTTTGCGCCGGCTGTCGCGCTCCACATGTACTGGGTCTTCCACTGCCAGACGAGTGTGGCGTTGTTAGTAAGGGTCAGTGTCATATTGGTCGCATTCACTAACGAGAACGCATTTCCTGCGACCGTTCCGCCCGTGCAGATGTATCGCACGCCTGCCGGTCCGGCCACCGGTGAGTTGGTGATGCTCTGGCTCACTACAGTGCCGGTGTTGGTCGTTAAACTGCCGGGTGATGTTCCACCGTAAAGTGACGTGACGGTAAGTATCTTCGGCAGGGATGCAAAGTCAGGGTCTGCCATGTCGTAGAGATTGTCGCCATCGTTATCGAGTCCCTTAAAGTCACCGATGCTCCAGTTCTCGTTGGTCCTTGCAACGGCCAGAGGATTAGCGGTGTTGCGTGCGCGCGTGTATGCAGTTCCATAATATGGCGGCTGCACGCTTTCAGGCGGTATGGTCAGTCCGGTGTCGTTGTGGCATGTTGCGCATACTGTAACACCGTTGATTGTATGGTGCTTGCGAAGACCGAGCGGCTCATGACAACCGGAGCAGCCGCGGCCGGTGACAGTGCCGACGCCGTCGGACTGGTAGGTGTATGGGTTTCGGCTGTCAGTGCTGAGGTGACATAAACCGCAGCTCGTGGCCATGTATGTTCCTGCCCGGTGCATCTCATGCTTGTTTGATGAGGGGAACACAGTTCCCTGCGGCGAAGTGCTGTCGGTGAACGAGCCGTGGCAAGTTGTGCAGTTACCACTTCCGGTTACAGGATCTCTCCACCGTGGGTATGCATGCCCTGTACCTGACAAGCCAAGTAGAAACAGCAACGAAAACAAGACTATTACAGCCCTGAAGTTTGCAGTCTTCACGTTATCTCCATACCCTTATAGATCACTCCTACATCAGCTCAAGAACATACTCCTCAGTAGCAAGTTAAAAATAAGCCACGGTATTTGCTCTTTGCGTATAACACGCATAGATCGTGCCGTATCCGTGGTATTGCTGTCCTAAACGAAAGATCTGCCTGAAGATCTTTAGAAATAGACATTACGCAGCCTGCTGACCTGAATAGAGCAGCCTGTAGCAGGGCGCTCTGTCGGCGTACCAACCCGGAATGAAATCTTCAAGTTGCGCTGACTTCTATATCCGGTAGACAATACAGTTGCAGCATGTCTCATTCCGCTGTTCTGGTACTGGGCATGTCTCATGCAATGGGGTAGCTGCACCACGAACGTTTCCAGTTTTGTATCAGAATCCTGGCTGGATCAGGGCCAAACATCCAAGTAGCAAATAACGCTTTCACGCACCCGGAGACGTGACGCCTCTTGCATCAGTCGCATCAGAGCGCCTATTCCATCCGTCTTTCTACCCAGTCCACTCACTGCGCAAAAGTCGCGTACATGATCCTCAGTGTCTTCGTGCAGTCCGTCGTCGGGATTGTCAGGGTGTTGGCTGTCAGCGGACGTTGTGCGGGTTAGAGGGGATCTATGTCGGCAAGGTGTGCGGCAAGTTAGCAGTGGGGCCGCTTTCTTTTACGTATCCGGGAGCTTACGCTTTGTTGTTCGGCTTGCACTTCAAGCCTAATTCTGACACCTTACCACCATGTCGGACTTGAACGACAGGGAGATGACTACTATGCATAGGATCGTATTGTCCGGCACGGGTTGTCGGTCGGTGCCTGTTCTGAGTGTGGTTGTCATTGTGTCTGTTTCCTTCTTGCTCAGCTTGGCAACACAGGCGGTGCCAAATCCCGAGAAGCTTTTGCTCTGGCCGGCTAATCAGTCGCCAGTTGGCGACGGAACATTCGAGGCGGTTGATACTCCAATCACTGTTTACCTGCCCGACCCCGCGAAGGCCACCGGGGCGGCAGTCGTGCTTTGCGCCGGTGGCGGGTATGGCGGTCTGGTGATCGATGCCGAGGGGCACGATGTGGCCAAGTGGCTCACCATGCATGGCATCGCCGGGATCGTCCTGCAGTACAGGCTTCCGAAAGGAAGATCCGCCATACCGTTGCTGGACACACAACGGGCCATCCGTACGGTGCGTGCCAACGCCAGAAGATGGAACATCAATACCGACCGCGTCGGCATCATGGGCTTCTCCGCCGGCGGGCACCTGGCTGCCACCGCGGGCACTCATTTTGATGCCGGAGATCCCAAGGCGCAAAACCCTGTCGAGCAATTGAGCTGCCGGCCGGATTTCGTGATGCTAGTTTATCCGGTCATCACGATGGGCGAGAAACAGAAGTATGGAGG
>JBAXMA010000268.1:0-5277 GCA_037134535.1 bacterium | reverse complement strand
GCAGGGCAGCGATAAACGGGAATGGCTGGATGCCGCAAGGCGTTGCGAACTGCTCTGCGTCGTTCTGCGTGATTTTTCCTCCGAAGATGTTTATCACCCTGCCGGATCGGTCAACGCTGCCCGTGACCGTGCAAACCTGGCAACCGAATTCCTGCTCACAGATCTGATGCTCATCGAGACCAGATTGCAGAGAATCGAAAAAGAAAAGCGCTCCGGGCAGACTACCGCACAGGCTACCGAGCAGAAGATATTGCTTAGATGCAAGGAAACCCTTGAAAATGAGAAAGGTGTCCGGGAAGCAGGCCTCGAAACGCATGAATTGGCCCTGATCCGAAGTCTTGAGTTCTTGACGCTAAAGCCGATTTTGTGGGTCTACAACGTAGACGAAGCCAGACTCGGCAGTGAAACCGTCAGACACGACAGCGAAAAAGCCGGTGTCTTTGTAGTCTCATGCCGCATCGAGCAGGAAGTAATGTCTCTTTCTGACAATACCGAACGGCTCGCGTTCATGAAAGAGCTTGGCCTGAATTCCCTGGGCCCGGACCGCCTGAACAACGCGGCGTACGACGCCATGGGGCTGATGTCCTTTTACACGATCGGCCCCGATGAGGCTCGGGCCTGGACTATCAGAAAGGGTACTCTTGCACCGGCGGCGGCTGGCAAGGTTCACACTGACATCGAACGGGGATTTATTCGCGCTGAGGTCTTGAAGTATGATGACCTGGTAGCACTAGGAAGCGAAAAAGCGGTAAAGGAAGCTGGTAAAGCGCAATTAAAAGGCAAAGATTACATCATGGAAGATGGCGACATCTGCCATTTCCGGTTTAATGTATAAAAAGGAGTATCATGACAGAAATGACGCACAAAGAACGTTTTCTGGCCGCAGTTTCCCGCAAGCCCGTTGATCTTCTACCGCATGGCGACGGGCTATGGGGTGAGACCCACAAGAAGTACCTCGAACAGAAGAAGATCGTCGAAGGTGAAGACATGGTCCGCCACTTCGACATGAGCTGGCGTGGAGCGGGATGGCTGAATTCCACGGGAGACCTTGACTTCGCCGATCAGACCATTGAAGAGAACGAGGAGACAGTTCTGAAGCTCAACGGCAACGGCGCCAAATTGAGATGGTGGAAGAAGAAGTCCGGCACGCCGGAACACGTGGATTTTGCAGTCCAGGAAAGAGTCGCCTGGGAGCAACTTATAAAGCCGCATCTGCTCAAGATGGACCGCAGACGCGTCCCGTTCGAATGGTTCCGCAATGAAAAGAAGGTTGCCGCCGATGAGAACAGAGCATTCCTCTGGCAGGGCGTCGCCCCGTTTGAACAGATACATCCGGTCTGCGGTCACGAATACATGCTTCTCGGAATGGCCATGGATCCGGACTGGGTCAAGGACATGGCAATGACATTTGCGGATATGACGATTATGTGCCTCGAAACTCTGTTTGCCGAAGAAGGCGCCCCGGACGCCATGTGGTTCTTCGAAGACATGGGATTCAAAGAACGGCCATTCATGTCCCCGGCCATGTATGAAGAATTGATAATGCCGGCCCACAAGAAGCTATTCGACTTCTCACACTCAAAGGGGCTCAAGGTAATCGTCCACTCCTGCGGATTTGTTGAGCCGCTCATTCCAGGCCTGATCAATGCCGGTATGGACTGCCTCCAGGCCATGGAGGTAAAGGCTGGAATGGATATGCCGCGGATAGCAAAGCAATACGGCCACAAGATCTCGTTCTGCGGCAACATAGACATACGCATCCTGGCCACCAACGACCGGAAACTGATTGATGAGGAACTGAATCGCAAGATCATTCCGGTACTGAAGATGGGCAGTGGATTCATTCTCCATACTGACCACTCCATTCCTCCGGAAGTTGAGCACGATACCCTTGAGTACTTCTTCCAGCATGGGCGAAAGATCACGCAACGGATGCAGTAACCTGGAACATCTGGACTCGGTGCGGCTCAGCCTGAGGCTTCACCCTACCATGCAGGAAGCAGACTTCTGGCCTGGTGGGGTGAACTGTCCCGGTGAGCCGCGATTACGGCATTTGCACCGAATGACAGATATGTTTCAGTCACATCCGCCTTGTTCCCGGTTTGACCTACTGCGGCCGGAGCGTTACTATACCGGCATGAAATCGAATTATCAGCCTGCTCGGACCGGGCAGACTTCAACACAAATGAACAGTACGGGCAAATGGTTGATCTATTCCATGATTGCCTGGGCAATCCTCTTTGCTACCCCGGCATCCTTTGCTCTCAAAGACGACCGGCAAGGCCCCAAACTTCCCAAAAGGGTTGATGCAAAACCCGAACCCGCAAGGCATGTGCCCAGTGCGGAACAAAAGCGTCTCGCCGATCTGGCTGCGAAAGAGGGAGTGAATACGGACTGGCATTCCAGGCTCGGAACCCCGATATCAGTCAGGGGAAAGGGATTGGGCCAAAAACGATCTTTCTCTAC
Organism: bacterium; assembly: GCA_037134535.1. Taxonomy (GTDB): domain Bacteria; phylum Verrucomicrobiota; class Kiritimatiellia; order SPBP01; family SPBP01; genus JBAXKQ01. Next base: position 2,811 of record JBAXMA010000268.1, on the reverse strand, counting down.
CGGAAAAGGCCTGGCTGTAAAGGGCGGCAACGCATATGAAACCGATGCTGTCGCAGTCCTGGATAATCTATCCGGCGTCTACGACCTGAAGGATGCCGGAAAAGAGTTCGCTATCGATCGTACAGACAGCGACACCCAGGGATTCCACCATGTCCGTCTGCACCAGCTCCACGAGGGCTTGCGCGTGGTCGGCGGAGATGTAATCGTTCATTTCAATAAGGATGGCGACGCTCACGAAGTCAACGGACGCTATTTGCGGGCCATTACCCTTAAGACTGCACCCAGGATCGGAGCCGCGGATGCTGTCGCAGCTGCATTAAAGGACGTACCCGCCGCCGACTCTGCTCGCGCTGTGGCTTCCAAAACTGAACTCGTTGTATACGCCCTCGATTGTGATCCCGCGCTTGCCTACGAATTGACTGTGTCATACGGACACGGCAAAACAGGACCCGGCAGATGGCGTTACTGGATCGACGCGATTGATGCATCCATTCTCATGCGCTTCAACGACATCAAAACGATTGCCGCACCTACTTCCAACGGATCCAGCACAACGATCACAGGATCCCTCCTGGAGGGCGAAGGTGGCGCATCTGTAAGTTTTTCCGGCTGGTTCGAGAATACGGGCGTCTACTACCTCTACAATAAGGCGCTTCACTGGTACGTCTTTAATATCACTTCATCCGGATCATGGACGGACAAGAATACTTACGCATACAGGAGCACATCCGCCTGGGGAATCACCGATCGAGCGGAAATCTCCGCCGCGAAAGGGCTTGATCTGGTTCAGAACTACTACCTGCAGGTTCATGGCCGCAACAGCTTCGATAGCGGCGGCGCTTACGCACGTGCCAACGTCCACGAAGGCAGCAGCTATGTCAATGCATACTGGGACTCGACCGATTTCCATTTCGGCGACGGTGATGCTGTGGAAGCAAATTCACTGGCTGTTCTCGATATTATCGGCCACGAGTTCACGCACGCCGTTACCGAGAACTCTACTGCCAACCTCACCTATCTCAATGAATCTGGCGCCCTGAATGAATCATACTCCGACATTTTCGGAACTTGCATTGAGTTTCACTGCCAGCCGGACGGACGTGACCTGTACCCCGGCAAATCAGCAGGAACTGCTGACTGGCTGCTTGGCGAGGACTGCTGGATCAGTTCAAAGTCACTGAGGGATATGCGGAGTCCGAGCAATCCTCTGACTGTCGGCGCGGGCAATGAACAACCAAGCCGCTATAAAGGGACCTACTGGTACTACGGCAGCGGAGACAACGGCGGCGTGCACCAGAACTCCGGAGTGCAGAACTTCCTGTTCTACCTCGTTTCCGATGGCGCTATCGGAACAAACGATGGATTATCCTACAATATTGTCGGCATCGGACTGACGAATGCAGCGAAAGTGGCGTACCGCGCGCTGACAGTGTATTGCACGCCCGGCACCGACTACGAGGCCAACCGTGCAGCATGGATGTCGGCAGCCGAGGATCTCAACCCGGACTGGACTGGCACTATAGCGGCCGCATGGAACGCCGTAGGGGTCAGCGCTGGCCTGGTCACCGTAGCGACACCGACATTCAATCCTGGTGAAGGCGCTTACGCCTCCTCCGTGACGGTGACAGTGGCAACAGCGACTGCCGGGGCAACAATCCATTACACCACAAATGGAATCGAACCAACCGAATCATCTACTGTCTACACGGCCCCGATCGTGCTCACCAACGATCTCACTCTCAAGGCAAAGGCGTTCACTACGGGCATGTTACCCAGCCAGACCAAAAGCGCCCACTATGCGATCCTTGGAACACTGATCTGGAATGTTCCAATGGATTCATCACCCGGCTGGACAATTCAAGGGCAGTGGGCTTTTGGTCAGCCTACAGGCGGAGGCGGCGAGCACGGATCCCCCGATCCGACATCCGGACATACCGGTACTTCCGTTTACGGATATAACCTGTCCGGCGATTATGCCAATAGTATTGTCAGCACCTACTGGCTTACAACCACCGCTATTGACCTTTCATCTGCAGCCAACACGAAGCTCCTGTTCTGGCGCTGGCTCGGTGTGGAACGACCCGCATACGATCATGCTTATGTCGACGTATCAAACAACGGAAGCACCTGGACCCGAATCTGGGAAAACTCAACCGAAATTGCTGATTCTCAGTGGAACCTGCAGGTCTTCGATATAGCTGCCGTTGCGGATCTGCGTAGCACTTTCTATGTTCGGTGGGGTATGGGACCGACCGACTCAAGTTACCGTTACTGCGGATGGAATATTGACGACGTTGCAATCTGGGGTGATCCAGTGGCCGTAATACCACCGGCATCGCCCACCAACCTGGTGGCAAGTGCCCTGTCAGGTACCACGGTCTGGCTCAGATGGGATGACCGGTCCAACAATGAAGAAGGCTTCGCAATAGAGCGAAAGACTGGTGCTGGTTCATGGTCCGAGATTGCCCGCGTCGGCGCTAACACCGTATCCGCCCTGGATACCAACGCTGTGGCAACGGTAACCTATATGTACCAGATCCGGGCATACAACCCATCAGGCAACTCGAACTACTCAAACCAGTCCACGGTCACCACGCCCTCAGGTACCGGTGACGCATGGGATCCGGGAGATGACACGGGAACCATCGCCACGATTCTTGCGACCCCGTTGACACCTGTCCAGACTCACGGCCCTCACACCCTGTCAGGAACGGATTTCTATGACTGGTTCTCGGTGAATCTTATCGCAGGATACGCCTACAATTTCAACTCGGCCGGCGGCAGTGGCGACACGTATGCCGAACTCTACAC
>JBAXMA010000267.1:0-5293 GCA_037134535.1 bacterium | reverse complement strand
AACAAGAAAGCCAAAATGCACTACCTGAGATGCACCAAATCGCAGATGCGCCCCATTCTCATCGTATCTAAGGTATTCTTTTGAAACGTTGCGCTCGAGTGGCGTTTCTGATACTTGTGGACGCATTTGAGTGAGTCAGTTCTTGAGAGGAGAGACCAGTGAGCGACAACAGTCAGGTGCGAACACGCATAGCGCCTTCACCTACAGGATCACCGCACATAGGCACTGCCTACGTTGCGCTTTTCAACTACGCGTTCGCTGGGAGCAAGGGTGGCAAGTTTATTCTACGCATAGAAGACACAGATCAGGCCCGATCCACACGTGAATCTGAGAATGAAATCCTGGCGGCGCTGCGCTGGCTCGGTATTGAATGGGCCGAGGGACCGGATATCGGGGGACCTCATGCGCCCTACCGGCAAAGCGAGCGCACGCAGATCTACCGTGACCACTGCAATGCCCTTGTTGAGAAGGGACATGCCTATCCCTGTTTCTGTCACGCTGACCGACTGACACAGTTACGGAAGGATCAGGCTGCTGCGAAGCAGGCCCACATGGGTTATGATGGATTCTGCATTGGAATACCGCCTGATGAGGCAAAGAGGCGCATGGCTGCCGGCGAAGCGTTTGTTATCCGTATGAAGGTCCCGAAGAGTGGTGATTGTGTGTTCGTGGATCGGCTTCGTGGAACAGTAACGATGCCCTGGCAGGGAGTGGATGATCAGATCCTTCTCAAGACGGACGGCTTCCCGACTTATCATCTGGCTAACGTGGTGGATGATCATCTGATGCAGATCACCCACGTGATCCGGGGTGAGGAATGGTTGAGCTCTGTGCCAAAGCATGTTCTGCTTTATCAGTACTTCGGATGGAAGGCACCGGAATTTGCGCATCTGCCGCTGCTTCGCAATCCGGATAAGTCGAAGCTGTCCAAGCGCAAGAACCCGACGAGCATACTCTACTACCGTGCCGCTGGCTATCTGCCTGAGGCGGTTCTGAACTACCTTGGGCTCATGGCTTACAGCCGCAGTGATGGACGTGAGATATTCACTCTCAAGGAGATGGTTGAGACTTTCGATCTTGATCGGATCAGTCTTGGCGGCCCCATCTTCGACCTGCAGAAGCTGACTAACTTTAACGGTCAGTACATTCGCGGTCTCAATGTCGGGCAGCTTGAGGGGCGACTCGCGGAATGGAAGCTCAACAGCGAGACGTGGCGCCAGATCCTCCAGCTCGCGCAGCCGCGATTGAACCGGCTCAGCGAGCTGGTTCCGCTCGCTGCTTTTTTGTTTGCCGACAGACTGGATTACCTGCCGCAGGCGTTGACTGGCAGCGATGTGGATGCGCCCAGGGCGGCAAAGCTCCTCAAGCTGGCGCAGTGGGAGATGGAGAAGAGCGGCCCGTGGACGTGTGATGGCGTTAAGACTGTCTTCATGAAGATGTCAGAGAAAGAGGATCTTAAGCTGAAGAAGCTGCTGCCAACATTCTTTGTTGCGATTGCCGGCACGACTGTGTCTCTTCCGCTGTTTGAGTGTGCTGAAATGCTGGGTCGCGACATTGTGGTGCGACGCCTTCAGTACGCTCTTGAGGCCCTGGCGACCTGTGGCGGCGAGCTGAAGGGCAAAGCGCTCGACGAACTTGAAAAGTACTACGGAACTGCATACGGCAGCCGGATATAGTGGTGAGGGAGACGCATTTTGGAAAATACAGACTGGAGTGACTGATCAATGGAAACTGCACCGGATAATAAAGAGACAACGCTTTCAGATTTTATTCGCGAAATAGTCGCGGATGATGAGAAGTCAAACAAACACGGTGGTCGGGTTGCCACCCGGTTTCCACCCGAGCCCAACGGCTATCTGCACATTGGTCACGCCAAGTCGATTTGCCTCAATTTCGGGATTGCCGCCGAGAACAAGGGCGTATGCCACTTGCGATTCGATGACACGAACCCTACGAAAGAAGATGTTGAGTATGTGAACTCCATCATGGATGACGTGCGCTGGCTTGGATGGAACTGGGGCACGCATATGTATTACGCCTCAGATTACTTTGAGCAGTTGTTCGGTTACGCCGTCCATCTGATAGAGAACGGCAAGGCATATGTGTGCGACCTCACCCACGCTGAACTCAAGGACGGACGTGGCACGCTGACGGAAGGTGGCAGGGAAAGTCCTTACCGGAACAGGTCCGTAGCGGAAAATCTTGACCTCTTCAAACGGATGCGGGCGGGTGAATTTCCTGATGGGACCCGCGTTCTCAGGGCGAAGATAGATATGTCGTCCCCGAATGTTCACATGCGTGATCCGGTGATATACCGCATTTCGCACTCCACTCACCATCGGACCGGTGACAGTTGGTGCATCTATCCCATGTATGACTTCGCGCACTGTATTTCAGATGCCATAGAGAAGATCACACATTCAATCTGTACGCTGGAGTTCGAGATCCATCGACCGCTTTATGACTGGATACTCGATCAGCTTCCGGTTCCGTCTCATCCGCGCCAGATTGAGTTTGCGCGTCTGAACCTGTCATATACAGTGATGAGCAAGCGAAAGCTGCTCGAGTTGGTGAAGGGCGGACTAGTCAACGGGTGGAATGATCCGAGGATGCCGACGATATCCGGTCTGCGCCGCCGCGGCTACACACCGGAGAGCATCAGGACGTTTTGCGGCCGGATAGGCGTAACTAAGTACGATGGAATGACAGACGTTGCCGTGCTTGAGCACTGTATCCGCGAAGAATTGAACAAGACTGCGCCGCGGGCAATGGCGGTTCTCGATCCATTGAAACTAATTATCGACAATTACCCGGCCGGCCAGACTGACGAGTTGGATGCTGTTAACAATCCGGAAGACGCGACCATGGGCTCGCGAAAAGTACCGTTCTCAGGCGAGCTCTTTATCGAGCGTGACGACTTCCGCGAGGATGCTCCTAAGAAGTTCTTCCGGCTCACACCGGGCAGGGAAGTGCGACTGAGGTATGCGTACATTGTCAAATGCACAGGCATGGTCAAGGATGCGGCCGGCAACGTGATAGAGGTGCATTGCACCTATGACCCGGCGACACGGGGAGGCAATGCTCCGGCAGGGCGGAAGATTGACGGAACAATTCACTGGGTTTCTGCGGCGCATTCGGTTGAGGCCGAAGTCCGCATGTATGACAGACTTTTCACGAACGAGAATCCGAATGTCGATGCCGATTTCCGTGCGAGTATGAATCCGGATTCACTGACCTCTGTGAAGGCCCGTCTTGAGCCCGGCCTTGCCATGGCTGCCGCCGGTAGCCGCTACCAGTTTGAGAGAAAAGGCTACTTCTTTGCGGATCCGGTGGATTCAAAAAACGGATCACCTGTCTTCAACAGGATCGTGCCACTCAGGGACACATGGTCAAAGATGGAGAAGAAAGGCTGATAATGCTTACTTCCGGCGATGATGTTTCGCTTTCGGAGAGTTGGGGTGCAGGGCAATGAAGAGGTCGCTTACATCGTTTGCATGCCGCTCTGTTGCATCAGACAGGTGCTTGGCAATGATCCTGAATTCCGGCGCATCGGACGTTACAATCTTGTAGAATGGTCCGTCAAGAATACCCGATTCAGCTTTCAAGGCTATAGCAATGGCATCTTCGGCAGTGATGCTGTTGGATTTGACTACCTGTAGTAATGAATTCACTTCCAGGATTTTTGCTTGAATCTCCGCGATATCAAACCGACCGATATCTTTAAAGAGAAAGCCGCGATCAAGAAATTTGTTCAACCCTCGTAGCAATTGAGCGTGACCGACCTCTTCCTTAGCAAGATGTTGCCAGAATTCCTTATAATCCGGCAGGTGCTTTGCGAAAGTCGTATAGAGAGCTGCAATTACTTCTTCGTAGGAGGCCAACAGCTCGAGAATTTGTCTCTGAGCCTTAGTAACTTGTTCTTTTGAAGTCATTGTGTCCTTCAAATGCTCATTACTTCATAGCTCTCAAAGGCGCCGGTTCGGCCTCAGGGCAGTCACCAGTTGGTCCGGAAAATGGTGAAGACAAAGACGCCGAAAACTGCACCAGCCACTATCCCGATGAGTGTTGCCAAAAGCCATTGAACAAGCGTTGCACGAACACGGACGGTAACAACCCTGCCTTCAGCCGGCACCGTAGCTTTACCTGTTCCTGTTGCTGCCGGGGTAGCGCTCCGTGATACAGACTTCTGCTTTGATTGCAACTCCGGTTGTGCTGCACCGGTCGCACCCCTCTTAAGTATTTTCATTAATCCCCGTGTCTTACTGGCCAAGTACCTTGAATTGCATCAGAAACTATACTGATAATGCAGGAACGCCCGTGACGATGCAAGCAAGAAGGTACAGCGCAACGGACGCGACCGCGACCGACGAAAGAGCGACTACTCGCTGACCGGGTAGATTACTTCAGCTTCTTCATCAGCCATGACATGTTCTCGCCAAGTATCCTCATTGTCCGGATACCTTCTTCATCATTCTCAACTTCACCCTTTTCCCGGCCAAAGCCCATATTCCAGTAACAGGAACCCGGAATGACCATCTCGCTAATCAGGAAGTAGTGGTTAATGGTGTCGAAGACGTGAATCTCACCGCCTCTCCGGACTGCCACAATGCCGGCTCCGACCTTCCGCTTCAAAAAGCCATCGTTGGCCTTATTTACCAGGCCGGACCGGTCGATCAGCGCCTTTAGTTCGGTTGTTACATCGGCGAAGTAGGTAGGAGACGCAAAGATGATGCCGTCTGCCTCCCGCATTTTATCGATGCAGTCGTTTATGATATCTTTCTTCATGACGCAGTGATGGTCCTTATTCTCGAAGCATTTGTAACAGGCCATGCATCCGTGCACCATGTTCCCGCCAAGCTGGATCATTTCAGTTTCAATGCCATTCGCATTGAGAACCTTGAATACATGATTGATCAGGCAGACGGTATTACCGTCCTTTCGTGGACTGCCATTGAACGCGATCACTTTCATTCAGAATCCTCCCCGGATGTTTCAATCACAATGATGGACGGCTATTTGGACAAACTATACGCGTCTCAGTGATGTAAACAAGAAAGAAGGATACTTCGTGACTGGGTCGTCAAGAAAGCGGCTCACCCAGTGGGTTTCCTCTAGAGGCGGACAGGCTGCCCTACCAATCGAAGAAATGCCAACAACAGGTGGGGCGAGGCGTATAGCTATCAAGCTAAGGTATTTCCATGATTGTACTCGTCGTCGTCCTTCGTCCTCGAAACAGACGCCAATTCGAGGACGAGGACGAGGACCGCTCGGCTCCGCCTCGCTGAGGACGAGA
>JBAXMA010000266.1:0-5294 GCA_037134535.1 bacterium | reverse complement strand
AGACCAACCTGCTGGCGCTGAACGCCGCAGTGGAAGCAGCCAGAGCGGGTGAAGCCGGCAAGGGCTTCGCAGTTGTGGCCGAGGAAGTCAGAAACCTTGCACGCCGGAGCGCGGAAGCAGCGAAGACCACAGCCGACCTGATCGAGGGTTCGCAGAAGAACGCCGACGCAGGCGTGAGCGTGACAGCCGAGGTTGCAAAGAACCTGGCGAGCATCAAGGAAAATGCAGGCAAGGTGGCAACGTTGATCGCCGAGATCGCGGCAGCCTCAAAGGAACAGAGCCAGGGCATTGACCAGGTGAACACGGCGGTGTCCGAGATGGATAAGGTTGTGCAGCAGAACGCGGCGAATGCCGAGGAAAGCGCCAGCGCATCGGAAGAACTGGGCAGCCAGGCACAGGAATTGAACGGGATGGTAGCGGATCTGACGGCGATTGTGACCGGACAGAGGAGTCAGGGGACAGCGGACAGGAGACAGGGCGGAGTCAAGGCTCATCTGACAGCGCCCGCCAGGAAGCAGGAAGCGCAGAAAGCACTGCCGAAGCATGACAGCAAGAAACCGATTGCGGCTAAGGTGGCGAAACCAGAGGAAGTGATTCCGCTGGATGATAGTGAGTTGAGCAAGTTCTGAGGATTGATACTGGATACTGGAAACTGGAGGGCGCGGGTGAGCGAGCGTCCGATGTAGGAAGCCAGCTTGCTGGCGATAGCAAGCGGAGTGAAGCTAGCCGGGCTGGATCGCGCGCAAGCGCGCTTCCTACATGCAGGCGCCGGACCACCGGATTGAGCTGAAACTCACGGTGGCAGCCGCCGTCCCTGGCGGCTGCTGTACCTGACTAGAACAGGGACGCGTCCGGCAGGGACGCCGGACGCCACCGGGAAGAATGAGTGCGAAAGGTATGCGGTACGTCCGCAGGTTATCGTGAGTCCTCGCTCCCTGCGGGCTTGTCCCGCAGGTGTGGACATTCGAGCCACTGTTCGTCGGCTGACGGACAGGGAGCAAACAGAAAGGTGATATTGTGAGTCTTCGATTGAAACTTGCGGGATGTCTGGGGTTGGTGGCGATAATTCTCGCTCTGGCAACAGTCCTTATTCTCTGGGATACGCGAAACACTGTCCAGGGCCAGTTTCTGAAGGGCATCCGGTCCAATGCCGAGGATATTGCCGGCGCGATGCAGACATTTGGCACCATCGGCGATATGAACGGGCTGGAAATCTATCTGAAGACCTTCAGTAACAGGACAGATATAGTGGCTGTCAACGCCTTGCGAAGTCAGGTGACAATCGAGGACCACAAGACCCGCAAAGGCAGCGAACCAAGGGATGATGTGGATAGAGAGGTCCTGAAGACCGGGAAAGAACAGATAGTCGCCTACCCCGCCAGGCAGCAACTGAGATTTGTGCTGCCGATCGTCACACAGGAGAGCTGCATCCAGTGCCACGCCAGCGCCAAACGTGGTGACATCCTGGGAGCTGCAAGTGTAATACTATCCACCGAGGAATCCAGCCATGCCATCCTGCGCATCACCATGGTCACCGCCGGCAGCCTGGCTGTCACGATGGTCCTGCTGATAGTTGCCCTTTTCTTCCTCATAAATCTTGAAGTCATAGGTCCTGTCAACAAGATAGGAGCACTTCTGGCAATGCGTGCGAAAGAGGTGGCAGTGACCACCCTCAGCATCTCGCAGGGAAGCCAGGAGGTGGCGAGCGGAGCAACCAATCAGGCCTCGAGCCTTGAAGAAACATCATCTGCACTGGAAGAGATGGCCTCCATGACCCGGCAGAACGCTGACAACGCCAGCAAGGCCAACACCGTTGCGAAAGAAGCGGCATCACTGGCCGGCACGGGCGTTGAGAGCATGAAGCGCATGACCGAGGCGATTGACAAGATCAAAGCCTCTGCTGCAGAAACAGCCAAGATCATCAAGACAATCGACGAGATCGCGTTCCAGACCAATCTACTTGCGCTGAACGCAGCGGTGGAAGCTGCCCGGGCTGGTGAAGCCGGCAAGGGTTTCGCGGTTGTCGCCGAGGAAGTCCGCAACCTGGCACGGCGCAGTGCGGAAGCAGCTAAGACCACGGCGAGCCTGATCGAGGGTTCGCAAACGAACGCAGATGCCGGCGTGAGCGTGACGGCAGAGGTAGCGAAGAACCTCGCGAGCATCAAAGACAATGCAAGCAAGGTGGCAACGCTGATCGCTGAAATCGCGACAGCAAGCAAAGAGCAGACTCAGGGCATTGACCAGGTGAACACGGCGGTCTCAGAAATGGACAAGATTGTACAAAAGAATGCAGCAACCGCGGAGGAAAGCTCGAGCGCATCTGAAGAGCTGTCCGGCCAGACGCGTGAATTAAACGCAATGGTGGCAGATCTGACAACAATTGTGACGGGGCAGAGGAAGCAGGAAGCAGGCTGATACTCGCAAACAGAATGGTGATGGGAATTGTGATCACTGCAGGGACATCGAGAACGAGCAGAAGTCGGCAAGACTGGCAAAAAGACAAAGGAGGCAAAATGAGCAGGAAAGCATTGGCGATGGCATTAGTTGCGGGTTGTTTTGCGGCAGGAAACATTGTCGGCGAGGAGCCGAAAGTTGAGAAAGCACCGGAAATTCCATTTCAGATCTATGGAAAGCTGCATGGCTCACTGGACAGTATCGATGACGGCAAGAGCCGTGAGTTCTACCTCTCGAGCAATTCGTCCCGGCTTGGAATCAAGGGCGACAAGGATCTGGGGAATGATGCCAAGGTGGTCTGGCAGGTGGAGTCGCTGATCAATATCGACGAATCCGGAACCACCTTTGCGAGCAGGGACACGTATGTGGGGTTGTCATCGGCTGATTACGGCAGGATTCAGATCGGCCGGTTCGATACTCCCTTCAAAACGCTCGGCCGCAAAACGGATCTGTTCAACGACATGATTGGCGATACACGCAACATCCTTGGCGCCGGTAGTTCCGGTTTCGACCTGCGGGCGGACAATTCCATCATGTATATCTCACCGGCCACGGCAGGAGTCATTGCATACCTGGACTACAGGACAACTGATGAAGTTGCGAAATCGGACGTAGTCAGTGCCAGTCTTACGTGGACACACAAGGATCTCATCCTCGGCGCAGGTTGTGAGCAGCATGGCACGATGGTATCCGGAACCGACACCAACAAGGACGGAAAGGTCGACATAGCCTCCTCCGACCGCGAACTGGGGTTCCGTGTCTCCGCGGCATGGAAGACAGGCGATCTGCAGGTAAACGGTCTGGCCGAAAGAGTGCTCAATGCCGGTGGTACAGACGGTGCCAACAGGAATACGTTCGGGGGCGGCGCGGCGTACGCCATTCGCGACGTCAAGATCAAGGCTCAGTACTATGTTTCACTCGCCACTGATGACCAGCCGGACACGGGCGCGAGGATGCTGTCGGCGGGAGTGGACTACAGCCTTTCAAAGAGCACCATCGTCTATATAACGTACGCCGGTGTACAGAATGACGCCAAGGCCAAGGTGAGCATGAGCGGCGGCGGTCATGGTGACAAGGTGGTGCCTGCGACCGGAGACAACACATCGGGAGTCTCGGTCGGTCTTGCGTATTCGTTCTGAGCCTGAGATGAAGAAGAGAAAAGAGGGATGTCCGCAGATTGCGCAGATTACGGGACAAGAGGTTGAGGTGGTAGCGGGCGCAAAGATGCGGGCAGTGCTGGATCGCGCGCAAGCGCGCTTCCTACATACGGGTGGTCCCGGCAGGGGGTTTGGAGAGGAAATCATGAGCCTGGTTAATAAGCGACATGGTGGTGGAATCACCGCCGGCATCGGGATGGAACTTGCTGGCCATGATACGGCGGCGGGAAGCGAGGGAGAGGTTATTCATCTGATCATCCAGATTGAAAAGATGCCGGTAGGCCTTTCTCTTGTCGCCTGCGCTCATGAGCTCTATTTCTCTGAAGAATGTGGGGGAAAGTCCTTCGATACGGCGTTCAAAACGGAGGCTGTCGATTTCCTCGCGCAGGTTAGTGCTGGTGACGTAACGGGCGACAAAAAAGAGAATATTGCGCAAATCAAACGTGCTGAACTGACCGAGAGCTTCAAATGTCCGGCTGACGCGGGCGTCGTGAAACCAGAGAATGCAGGAGTGTTTACGAATCGGACTCCAGGTGACTTTGAACTGGAAATGGTCAATAGATATCTCCGAGAGGATCTCGGAGAAGTCCATGACGATCACAGAGTTTCTGGGAATAGAAGGCATGCTGGATGTTTAGTGGATCAGGCCCCGAAAGTAAACAGAAACTGTGAGGTGAAAAGTAATTCCTCAGACATGTGGCGGGCAGCAGGGACGAGCGGCTTCGCTCGTCCGCGGACGATCCGGCGGATCGTTCCTGTCAACGCGAACACACCACCATGTAACTCAGGAACTGTAAACAATTTCCCGGCGCGGGTGGCACCGCGCCCTCCCGTATCGAACGCATACCTATTTACCAGTGATTGGGAAAGCCATCCCGTATCGGACGCATACCTATTTACCAGTGACCGGGAAAGCCCTCCCGTATCGAACGCGTACCTATTTACCAGTGACCGGGAAAGCGATCCCGTATCGAACGCATACCTATTTACCGCTGATCGGGAAAGCGATCCCGTATCGAACGCATACCTATTTACCAGTGACCGGGAAAGCCATCCCGTATCGAATGCGTACCTATTTGCCAGTGACCGGGAAAGCCCTCTCGTATCGAACGCATACTTGTTTACCAGTGACCGGGAAAGTCGATCACTGCAGACTAGTCCAGCTGCAACAGGATGAGGCGAAACAATTCATGATAAATGAAGATATAGTTCTGGCACCTGAAACATTCGATCGTTTCTGCGATCTTGTTTACCAGAAGGCAGGCATAAAGCTGGGGCCTCAGAAAGAGGCGCTGGTTTCCGCGCGGATCGGGAAACGGCTGCGAAAACTGGGACTGAACAGCTACGAGGAATACCTGCGGGTGGTCGCAGAGGACAAAGCCGGCGATGAGTTGGTGGAAATGCTGAATGCCATCTCGACCAACGTCACTCATTTCTATCGCGAGGACAGGCATTTCGATCTACTGGGACAATACTTAAAACGATGGGAATCAGAGGGACAGACGGGCTTCAAGATCTGGTGCGCGGCATCATCCACCGGGGAAGAGCCCTACACCATCGCCATCACAGTAAAGGATGCTCTACGGGACTCTTCTGATGTAAAGATCCTGGCGACGGACATCTCCACAAAGGTGCTCGGGCTGGCCAAAGAAGGATTATACGCGCCGAGGCAGATGGAGAAGG
>JBAXMA010000265.1:0-5323 GCA_037134535.1 bacterium | reverse complement strand
ACTGATAGCAGCTGCGGCAGTAGGCCTGGTGTGCGGCCTCATTGCAGGATATGTTGCGCGGCTCATGATTGCCCGCAACCGTGCGAACACTGCCGAGAGTACAGCGGTCAAGATACTCAGCGATACAAAACGTGACGCCGACGTCATTCTGAAGGAAGCGAAACTCCACGCGAAAGACGAAGTTATCAAGGCCCGTGAAGAGTTCGAGACCACAACGAAAGACAAACGGAAGGAACTTGCCGAACTTGACCAGCGCATCGTGCTGCGCGAAACCAACCTCGACAGGAAAGTGGCCCTGATTGAAAAGAAAGAGCGCACTCTCGAGGAAAGAGCTCAAGAACTCGAAAGAAAGAGCGGTGAACTGGATAAGGCAAGGTCAGAAATAGACAAGCTCATCGTTCAAGAACAGCAAAAGCTCCAGCAGATATCGGGACTGAGCAGGGAACAGGCGAAAGCAGAACTTCTCGGCGCTGTTGAAAAGGAAGTTCACGGCGAAATGGGCTCTTTGATTCGCAAGCTGCAGGAGGAAGCTAAGGAAACCGCCGAAAGGGAAGCAGCCAAGATTGTAGCTGTCGCCATCCAGCGGTACTCTTCAAGCCACGCAAGCGAAATCATGACCAGCACTGTTCAACTGCCCAACGACGATATGAAGGGCAGAATCATCGGCCGTGACGGTCGTAACATTCGCGCTCTCGAGGCTGCCACCGGCGTCAACCTGCTGATAGACGACACACCTGAAGCCGTAGTGATATCGGGCTTCGATGCCATCCGGCGCGAAATAGCCCGGCAGGTTCTGGAACAACTCATCATGGATGGACGTATCCATCCGGCGCGCATCGAGGAAGTCGTGGCGAAAGTGCAGGAGACCATGACCGAGACAATCCGTACCGCTGGCGAAGAGGCCGCATATAAGGTCGATGTCCGGGGTGCCGATCCTGAGCTGCTCCGGATGGTTGGACGGCTGAAGTTCCGCACCAGCTATACGCAGAACATCCTCCAGCACTCAATCGAGGTAGGTCAGTTGATGGGCATTATGGCCTCAGAACTCGGACTGGACCCCATGATTGCCAGACGTACTGGACTCTTCCACGACATCGGCAAGGCTATGGACCATGAGATTGAAGGCGGCCATGCCATGATCGGGGCCGATCTGCTGAAACGGCACGGCGAGAATCCGATTGTCGTCAATGCTGTGGCAGCTCACCACGAGGAGACCCCGGCAGAGAGTGTGTATGCGATACTGTGCTCGGCGGCCGACGCTATTTCAAGCTCAAGGCCTGGCGCACGGTCGGAAACGACCGAGATCTACCTCAGGCGTCTCGAAAAGCTCGAGGGAGTTGCCAACAGCTTCCCTGGCGTTGAAAAAAGTTATGCCATTCAGGCTGGCCGTGAGGTGCGCGTAATCGTCGAACCTACCAAGGTAGATGACAACGGTGCCATGGTAATGGCACGCAACATCAGCAAGAAAATCGAGGAAGACCTGCAGTATCCGGGACAGATCAGGGTAACCGTGATACGCGAGACCAGATGTGTCGAGTATGCCCGGTAGACGGGAGCAAACACATATTTCGGAAAGGGACGCTTTTGAACATCCTAATGGCAGGTGACATAATGGGCTCGCCGGGCCGCACGGTCTTTGCCCGTGTGGCCGGCGAAATGAAAAGAACCGGCAAAGCGGACTTCGTCGTAGCCAACGCGGAGAATTCCGCCGCCGGAAAAGGCATCACCGCCAAGATAGCTGAAGAGATATTTGACGCCGGTGCTGACGTCATCACTATGGGCGACCATACGTGGGATCAGAAGGAAACAGAAAGACTCCTCGACCGTGACACAAGAGTGCTCCGGCCCGCGAATTTTCCGCCGCAGTGCCCCGGTCGGGGATTTGTCACAATTGATACGCCGGCCGGAAAGGTGACGGTGATCAATCTTATCGGACGTGTATTCGTCCGCATGAGCGACGACTGCCCTTTCCGCGCTGCAGATGCTCTTCTGAAGAAGGAAACCGGACTGGGAAAGATAATACTTGTCGATTTTCACGCCGAGGCGACTTCCGAGAAAAACGCCATGGGCCGGTACCTGGATGGTCGTGTCAGCGCCGTGGTCGGTACACACACCCATGTTCAGACCGCCGACGAGCAGATTCTCACTGGTGGGACCGCATACATGACAGACCTGGGCATGTGCGGGCCAACTAACTCGATCATCGGCTGCGACACCGGTACAATCCTCAGAGTCTTTCTCACCGGCATGAAGCACAGGTTCGAGGTATCAAGCGACTCCGCCAGCGCCGTAATGCACGGTGCATTGATCGACGTAGACGACAGTACCGGAAAGGCTAAGAGCATCAAGCGGATCAGCGAATGAAGAATGAAACCAGGAAGGTTTACCGCATAGGAGAGATCACCCGGCAGATCAAGAGCGTGCTGGAGCGCAACTTCGGCGACGTCTGGATCGAGGGTGAGATCTCCAACTTCAGCAGGCCAGCTTCAGGCCACTTCTACTTCACGGTGAAGGACGAGACTGCCCAGATCGGTGCCGTCATGTTCCGGGGTAACCAGACATCATTAAGATTCAAGCCCGCTGACGGCATGCTGGTACAGGTTGGCGGTGGAGTAAGCGTGTACGAGAAGAGCGGTAAGTATCAGATCATCGTCAGACAGATGGAGGAATCCGGCAAGGGCTCGCTACAGGCGGCATTCGAGGCACTCAAAAAGAAACTGCAGGCCGAGGGCCTTTTTGACAGCAAACGCAAGAAGCCCCTGCCCCTTCTCCCCCGTCACATAGGAGTTGTAACATCTCCGTCGGGAGCGGCCATCCGCGACATCCTGAAAGTTCTAGGTCGTCGCTACCCGAACCTTCACATTCTTATCGCTCCAGTCAAAGTCCAGGGCAACGGCGCCGCTCAGGAGATCGCCGATGCCATCAGGTATCTCAATAAGATCGGCGGGCTCGACGTCATGATCGTGGGGCGCGGCGGCGGAAGCCTCGAAGACCTCTGGTGCTTTAATGAGGAAATCGTCGCAAGGGCAATAGCCGATTCACGCATTCCCATTATCTCGGCTGTAGGCCATGAGATCGATTTCACAATCAGCGACTTTGTCGCCGACGTGCGTGCACCAACACCATCAGCCGCCGCCGAGCAGGTCGTCGGTCAGAAAGAACAGCTTGAACATAAGATGCTGGAGCTAGGACGACGACTTGCACGGCCCCTGCGCGAGACCATTCTGGAACTGCACAACAGAGTACTGGCTGCGGGCCGTGGTCTGGCATTCAATGATCCGCGCAACATGGCACAGCGTCACCGTCAGCAGATCAATGAGTCCATGATGCGTATGGTGCATTCCCTGCAGGGTCGCCTCCGCGAGACTCAGCAGCGCATTGACGATGCCGGGCTCCGGAGTTCGCACGCCATCCGCACATCGATCGACACATCCCGTCAGGGTGTACGCAGAATTGACGCCCAGCTCCGCGCTCTCAGCCCGCTGGCAGTACTCGTGCGCGGGTACAGCATCACGCGAGATAGCTCAGGCGAAGTCATACGTTCAACCGACAGATTGAAGAAGGGAAGCCGCATGACTACCAGGCTCGCAAGCGGGCAATTCGAATCGGAAATCACCGCCGTTGATGGCGGAGCGGAATAGGGGCCCGTCTACTCCTCGAGTTCGACTATACACACAAAATCAAAGAGTAACTACAAAATGCGCGGAAGCGCGGAAGAGGCAGCAAATGACGACTCAGAAGAAAGTTGCAAAGAATGACACGGCAGACGCACAGCCAGGAGTCAGCTTTGAAAAGGCCCTGGAACGACTTGAAGCCATTGTCGCTGAGATGGAAGCCGGCAAGACAGGGCTTGAGACAATGATAGGTCGGTTTGAGGAAGGCCAGAAACTGATCGCCCTCTGCACAAAGAGACTGAACGAGGTCGAACGTCGTATAGAAATCCTGACGAAGAAAGGCGCCGAGCCCGAAACCGTACCTTTTGACACCGAACTGCCTGAAGATACTGCCGACCATGCCGACAGCGACAAGCCCGACACAGATGACCCGGACGAGCTATTCTAGATCCTTACGAAGCAGTGTTCAGTGCGGATACTAACAAGGCGACAGGATAACCGGACATTCCGGTCCTGTTATCCTGTCCCAGTTGTCAGAACGGATCATCATTGTGAGTCGGTTTGCCCTCACCGGGCGCCTCTGAATCCGAGCCGTAATGAAGATCATCCTCGGGTGTCTGCGACTTCTCCATCGGTTTCCTGTCCTCAAGCGGCGGCGGTGCCTGCTGCGATGTCCTTTCACCACCTTCGTCGCGACGCCCGCTGCTGATGAATTGAACGCGGTCTGCACGGACCTTAAGTTTGCTCCGCGTTTCACCTTCTTTGGTCTTCCATTCGCTTAATTCAAGCCGACCCTCGATAAGGACAGGCGAACCTTTCTTCAGGTACTGGGCACATGTCTGGGCCTGGCGCTCCCACACTACAATGTCCACAAAACACACCTTCTCGACCTTCTTGCCGCTCTTGTCGGTGTAGATTTCGTTAAGAGCCAAACCCATGTTGCAGACGGATGTCCCGGAGGGCAAGTCCTTCAATTCCGGATCGCGGGTCAGGTTCCCCATCAAAATAACCTTGTTCATTGAGGCCATACGAAATTCCTTTCAGTCATTACAACCGCCTGTCACCAACATTGAGAAACAACGTGGCTACCCTGCCCGAGTAACTGCCCGAAATCAAGCACGGAAGAGAGCGTGCGCGCTTTGAGAATCCTGGTCTATAGCGATTCCGTCGCCTGCATCGTTGTGCATGATCTGAAGCTGCGGGCAGGGATTCAGATTATCCCCGGTTCCTTCACAACTTGGTCTTTGCCGCAAGTGGTCCACCGCCTTGTCTTGACACATCATCAGTGTCCGGCATTATGCCCTTCTCTGCCGAATCAGCGAAACTTAGGTCGAAACGTTTCGTCGGGATTAAGCGTAAGGAGTTGTGACTTGAAACTGAACCGCCTGCTGCATTGCATTGCATTCTGCATGCTCACGCTCATAGACGCAGGTCCTGTCAGCGCTGAGACTCAGTCGATCTCTTTCGAGGGGGCTAAGTGGATCTGGTTCACCGTCGAGCCGTCGCTGCCACCGGAAGAATTTCCAGACGGTTCCGTATTCTTCCGCGGCGTGGTGGTCCTACCCTCAAACACTCCCCTCAAGTCGGCCGAAGTAGCCATCACCTGCGACAATCTCTTCGTGCTATCGATCAACGGCAAACTGGCCGGCGAAAGCGAGAGTCTCGACTCATGGAACCAGCCACGCAGGTACACAGTCACAAACCTGCTC